>NZ_JARJHW010000120.1:0-22277 GCF_040560175.1 Streptomyces panacea | reverse complement strand
TGAATGTGTCAGAACTTGAGATGACTTCCGCCGCTGAGCCCACGACACCTGTCTGGCCCCGGTGGGAGGTGCAGGGGTACGGCACGGTCGCCTGCGATTCGCCGCCGGGCGGCCGGTGCGAGCTGCCGCGGCACGAGCTGGTGCCGCCCTGGGTCGACATCCGGCTGACGTTCGCCGACGGGGCCCGCGTCGATGTACTCGCCGTTCTGCGGGACGGCGTGATCGCCGTCGAGGACGCGCAGGCCGATCCGCCACTGCCCCTGGGCGATCTGACCGAGCTGGGTGCCTGGATCGAGGCACCGCTCGCGTACGCCTGCCGGGCGGTCGCGGGGCAGCACCACGTGGAGTCCGACCCGGTCACCGACGACGACGCGGCGGCGATGATGCCGGCGGCGAACGGCACGCCCGACGCGCGCACCGTGGACATGACCGTGGCCGTGACGGAGGAGGACGAGGGGTACGAGTACGAGGGCGGCCCCTCCGGCTCCGAGGCGCAGCTGCTGGAGGGGGAGCCCGCGCCCGGCGGCCGGCACCGCGCCCACGACCCCGCGTCGTCCGACGGCGCGGACCGGCGCGGGGTGGCCGAGACGTACCGCAGGGCACAGCAGTTGGGGCAGGACCCCGTCCTCGCGGTGATGTGCGCGACGGGGTACGGGCGCCGCAAGTCGCTCGGTCTGATCGCGAGCGCCCGCGACGGGGGCTATCTGACACCGCGTCACCGTCGCCGCTGACGCCACGCGAGGGGGATGCCGGGTGCTCGCTGCCGGGGCGCGCGTTACAGCGAGCGCATCCGGTTGATCTCGGACGTCTGCTGCGCTATCACGTCGTTCGCCATCTCTTCGAGCTGGATGTTCTTGCCGCCCGAGAGAGCTTCGGTCGCCATCGTGACCGCGCCCTGGTGGTGCGTGACCATGAGACTGATGAAGAGGTCGTCGAACGCCTCGCCCTTCGCGGCGCGCAGCTTCGCCAGCTGGGCGTCCGTGGCCATGCCCGGCATCACCATCGAGCCGTGCTCGTGGCCGCCCTCCTTCTTCGCCTTCTCCTCGCCGCCGTTGAGCTTCAGCCAGCCCTCCATCGCGCCGATCTCCGGCTTCTGCGACGCGGAGATGCGCTCGGCGAGCCGCTTCACCTGGCCGGATCCCGCGCGGTCCGGGGCGAGTTCGGTCATCACCAGCGCCTGGCTGTGGTGCTGGATCATCATCGTCGCGTAGTTGAAGTCGGAGGAGTTGGGGGTGTTGTCCGGTATCTCCTTCGCGGCCTCCTCCGGGGAGAGCGTCCGGGACTTCTCGCCCGGTTTGCCCGGGGCGACCACCTGCCCCGTGGCCTCGTTCCTGGTCTCACTCTTTTTGCCGTCGTCGCCCGAGTCGCAGGCCCCCAGGGCGAGTAGAGCGGCCACGGCGGCGGCCGCCACGACAGGCCGGAGGACACGTGGACTCCTGGTCCGGATCAACACGGTGACCTCCTGAGGTACTTGACGTGTATCGGGCACGTTGTTAGGCACTTTCCTAACACGCTTCCGGACGCGAGTGATCAAAAACTTTCATTACATCTAGGTTGCCATCTGTTGAGATGTACATGTGAAGGACGATACTGCCGAGGTCCGTAAGCCGTTCAACTGGGAACGGATACAAGGGAGGACGCAGTGACTTCGTTGCACACCACCCGCGTGCGGCGTAGACGTCTGGGCGTGGCAGCAGCCGCTGCCGCCGGGCTCTTCGCCACTCTGCTGGCCGCCGGACCGGCGGTCGCCACACCCGACCCCGGTGACAAGCCGGCCAAGGAGGAGACCTCCAAGAGCCAGCAGGCCGAGGCCAAGAAGGCCATCGAGAACAACGACATACCCGGCGTGGACGAGATCATCCACAGCGACAACATGTCGCACGTCGCCAACGTCCCCAAGGAGCACCTGAAGGGGACCAACTCGGACATCGCCTTCCAGGGGAAGTACGCCTTCTCCGGCAACTACGACGGCTTCCGGATCTTCGACATCAGCAAGCCGTCGAAGCCGAAGACCGTCGCGCAGGTCCTGTGCCCCGGCGGTCAGAACGACATATCCGTCTCGGGAGACCTGCTCTTCCTGTCGACGGACGCCTCGCGCAGTGACAACTCCTGCTCCAGCGTCTCGCAGCCGGCCACGGAGAAGTCCTCCTGGGAGGGCATGAAGATCTTCGACATCAGCGACAAGCGCAACCCCGAGTACGTCGCCGCTGTCGAGACCGCGTGCGGTTCGCACACGCACACGCTCGTGCCCGACCGCAAGAACGTGTACGTGTACGTCTCCTCGTACTCGCCCAGCGCCTCGTTCCCGGACTGCCAGCCGCCGCACGACGGCATCAGCATCATCAAGGTGCCGCGCAAGGCGCCCGAGCAGTCGAAGATCGTCGACTTCCCGGTGCTCTTCCCGGACGGCGGCAACCCCGGCGCGCCCACCAACCCGGGCGTCTCGGCCACCACCGGCTGCCACGACATCACGGTGCTGCCCTCCAAGGACGTCGCCGCCGGCGCGTGCATGGGTGACGGCATCCTGTTCGACATCAAGAACCCGGAGCAGCCGAGGATCATCGACCGCGTCCAGGACAACGTCAACTTCGCCTTCTGGCACTCCGCGACCTTCAACCAGAAGGCCAACAAGGTCGTCTTCACCGACGAGCTCGGCGGCGGCGGCGCGGCGACCTGCAACGAGGAGATCGGCCCGAAGCGCGGCGCCGACGGCATCTACGACATCGTCGGCAAGGGCGACAAGCGGACGCTGAAGTTCAAGAGCTACTTCAAGATCGACCGTCCGCAGGCGGACGCCGAGGTGTGCGTGGCGCACAACGGCTCGCTGATCCCGGTCAAGGGCAAGGACATCATGGTCCAGGCCTGGTACCAGGGCGGCATCTCGGTCTGGGACTTCACCAACTCCTCGAAGCCGGAGGAGATCGGCTACTTCGAGCGTGGCCCGATCACCCTCGACCAGGTCACCACGGCCGGTCCGTGGTCCGCGTACTACTACAACGGCTACATCTACTCGAACGACATCGCCAAGGGTCTGGACGTCATCAAGCTCGACGACCCCCGGACGAACGAGGCGAAGAGGGTGAAGATGGACGAGCTCAACGTCCAGACGCAGCCCGACTACTTCGAGGACTTCCGCAACTGACCGGCGCGGCCGGCCGCTGACGCGGTCGGCCGGACCGGCGGGGCCATGAGGTCATGACGCGTTCCGCCGGGCGGGCTCCCCGCCCGGCGGAGCGGCGTACGACGGGTCCAGACCGAACCGCAGGAACAACTCGTCCCGCAGGCTGACCAGCGGCATCCCCGCCCCCGGCAGCAGAATCGCGAACACCGCGCCCATCATCAGCGCGCGCAGCAGCGGATACTCGCTGTCCACGTCGTCCGACCCGTACCGCACCATCGTCTCGCGCAGCAGCTCCGCGAGCCGCTGCTGCTCGGCGCACTGGACGAAGCCCTCGGCCTGGAGAATGCCCGCCATGTGGGCGCGCATCGCCACCGGATGGTCGACCGTGAGACCGAGGACGGAGTCGATGGCGCGCGCCAGCAGCTCCCGCCCGTCGTCGGTACGGGGCTCACGCTCCAGGGCCGCCCGCAACGTACGGTGCATCAGCCGGTGCACGGCCGACTGGAACATCTGGCGCTTTCCGGGGAAGTAGTACGAGACCAGTCCGCGTGCCGCGCCCGCCCGGTCGGCGATGTCGGCCAGGGTCGCCCCGTCGAAACCGCGCTCCTCGACCAGCTCCACGGTGGCTTGCAGAAGCCGTTCACGGGAACGCCGACGGAGTTCTTCATTGACCGATGCGCTTCGGGGGGACATGCTGGACTCCCGCGTTGACTGGCTCCTAGCCAGTATACTCGGCACGTCCTCGGGGACGGCCCGTAGGGCCTGGTCAGCGAGGGTGGAGGCTGCCTGTCTTGGGCGACGCGGGGGATCGCCCAAGACAGGAAGCAGCCGAAGCGGGTGTGCGGGTTCGGGCGTCTCCGGTCACTGCCGGCGGAAGGCGTTGATCACCCTGTCCTCGGGTCCGGCCCGGAGGGGTCGGCTGCGCCTCAGGTCACGTACGACGGTGAGTTTGCGCATCCAGCGGTCCGTCCCGTCATAACGCGCCCGGAAGGTCCCGCGTCCGTGCAGCGCGCGGTGGTTGTCGATGAGCATCAGGTCGCCCGCGGTGAGATACACCGTCGCGGCGCGGCGCGCCAGCTGCGCGGAGAGCGCTTCGAGCGCCTCCGCGGCCCTGGTGTCTCCCGGAAGCGCCTCGGTGTAGGGAACATCCACGCGCAGGTAGGGAGAGTCGGGCGAGCCGAACAGCAGCGCGCACGTCAGACCGCCCGCTTCCAACGCGCCGTCGGCCCTGCGCAGGTGTTCGGAGTCCGGCTTGATCAGGAACCGGGGCGAGAAGAGGACGTCGACGTCCAGTGCGGAGAAGTCCAGATCGGCACCCGTGACGATCGTGTTGGGGACCCGGTCGTGGTTCCTGAGGCAGAGCAGGGCCAGCGCGTCGCAACGTTCTTCGCTGAAGCAGTCTTCGACGTGGAGGGCCAGATCCGCCTCGCTGCCGTGGCCCGTCTGCTGATCCTCCTGCCCCCGTATGGGCAGCACGTCATTGAATATCTGACCGTCCTGGAGGCTGGACCAGCCGATGGGGTCACCCAGCCGCGAAGCGGTCAGAGCCAGCCAGAAATCCTGGCGGAGGGTGGCGTCCCGGCCGCGTTCCTTCCAGTGCCTCGGTGTTGGGCAGTCGGGTCCGCCGACGGGTCCGTCGCGGACGACCAGCGCCGCCACCGATTCGGCATAACGCATCTCGTTGATGGCGTCCAGCAGTTCGGCCGGGAGTCGCGATCCGTAGTGGACGGCACGTCGCAAGAACCCTGGATTGTCGGCTGTCGCGAACTCCTCGCGGAGAGTGTCCAGTAGGTCGGAGCACTCGAGCGACGCTTTCTCGGTGAGCGATATCTCCCGCAGACCGCCCGGCGCCGGAACGTTCTCCTCAATGCTTCGCACTGCTGTCTCCCTCTAACTCGCGCTGCCACTCTTCCTCTTGTTCCCGGAACCGCTGATCTCGTCTCTCATTTCCTGGAGGAGTTCGCGCCACGGATTCGGATCGAACGACTCCAGAACCTGTTCCTTGTCGCGCTTCAGGGCTTCCCGAACCGCGGGGTCGCCGTGATGGTTCTTCGCCATCAGGTCGAGGAGCGCGGCCGCCGCTGGAATCTCCGTACTGTCCGAAATCCTGACACAACTGCTCTGTGTCCCGTAGATGTCCTCGAAGCAGGCGTATTCGGTGATGGCGCACGGTACTTCCGCGATGGCCGCCAACGCCGGTCCCAGCCCGACACTCTCCACCTCCGGAGTGTTCGGGGTGAAGAGCACCGCGCCCCCACTTGCCCGGCACAGTCTGAGCAGGTCGATCTCATCGAGACGCCAGCGGCCCGCGGCATCCTGATGGCTCGACAGCGGGACACCGTCAAGAAAGACCACATCATCCTGAACGTTCAACTCCTGGACGACGGAAACCACCTTCTGCGCATAGGGCGGATCTTCGTCGAGACTGCCGAACACCAGAAGGTGGGGTACGGGCGTCCCCTCCTTCTCACAGATTCTCTTCATCTCCGCGAACATCGAGACCGCTATCTCGACGCCTTTCACCTGGAACACCCTCACGGGTACCAGCAGCAGCGGCCGGTCCGGGGTCAGTCCACGCTGTTCCAGGAAGGACGTGTGCGGGTCTCCCGGCCCCTCCGGTCCCAGCGTCGGGAGTACGTTCGGTACGG
This sequence comes from Streptomyces panacea, assembly GCF_040560175.1. NCBI lineage: Bacteria > Bacillati > Actinomycetota > Actinomycetes > Kitasatosporales > Streptomycetaceae > Streptomyces > Streptomyces panacea. The sequence continues at coordinate 16,508 of NZ_JARJHW010000120.1, read as the reverse complement.
TCATCGCGCCGAGTTCCGTCGGATATTCCTTCACCTCGGCTGCCAGCGCGGGGGAGATGACCGCCCAACGGTGACATGGATGTGTGCCGGGCACGGGGGTGAATTCATTCGGCACCGGAGGGTACAGACGAGTCCCCTCCTCGAAGATCGCGCAGCTGCCGAAGAGGTCGTGGTCCCAGAACAGCACTCCGCCCGGCACGCCGGCGGACCATCGTCGGGCAGCAGCCCTGTGCAGCCCCAGGGTTACCGGTACGGCGTCGGAGAGGGTCATGTTGACCGCACACACCCAGTCGACGTCGTGCTCCTCGAACCAGCGTGTGAAGTACTCCTCGTACGGCCCGGCGAGCGACTCCACGGCACGGCGCAGATCCGCGCGCGCTTCGTCGTCCAGTGTGTCGGCGCGGGCCACCGCGGCGCGGATCTCGGTCAGTTCACGCATCAGTTCCGCCCCGTCGGCGCCGAGCGGGACGGCCTCACTGGTGGACATCCAGTCGGGATATACGCAGTCCTCGGAGCCCCGAGGGAAGAAGTGTTTCTTGTCGGGCCGCCAGGAGTAGCCGAGATCGGCCACCACCGGCAGCTCAAGGCTTCCCTTTTCGAGTTCGGACTCCAAGACGTTGCGGAAGATGGTGAGCAGACCGCTCACAGGCAGACCATCTCCTGATATCAGGGCCAGTTTCATCGGAAACCTCTCTGCTGAGGGTGATGGACTGAATCTCAGTACCGCGACGGTTTATACTCGGACACGCGGATACAGGCGGGGAGAAGGCGGCCGGATGTGTGGATGTCGCGTGGAGCGCCGGTTGCGGAGATGCGCCATCCTGCTTGTTCGCGTCTGACGACATCCAATGACCTTGAGATCCAATGACCTTGAGTCCATGGGTAATTGAGTTTCGGTTGTGATCCAAGAGGTGTCAAGCATGTCGTGATCATCGCGCAGTTCAAGCCAGGGGGGAGTGGCGCGAAACCGCCCCTCCCGGACCGAGTTGAATTTTGCGGCGATTCGAACGCGTACCCTCGACTTCGCGCTATGGAGTAATAATTCCTGCGGATGGCCAATGCATTGATTTGTCCTGACGTTATCCGAATAAGCAAGAAATCCTGAAGGCAAGTCGCTCGGAATTGCCGGGCCGCGTCGAACTCCCGGGTCCGAAGCGAGTGTTCGTGGTGGACTCCGTCGCCTTTGAGGCGGCAGCCGCGGAGGATTTTTCAGGCCTTCACGCGGGCGAAGACGTGCTCGACGCGGGCGCGGACCAAGGTGCCGTCTGGGCCCGAGGTGGTCGATGATGCGGTCCGCCGCCGACTTGGACACCCCGAAGCGCGGTGCGAGCCGGCGCATCGTCACCGGCGGTCCTGGGCCTGGCCCTTGGTTCTACGACTCCCGCCGGAGGTCGATATCGACTTCGGCTCGACGGCCGGTGTGGTGGCCATGGGGGGATCGCCCAAGACAGCCGGCCCGTTCGGTGCCTCGTCATTCCGGTCGGTGTGTTCGCGGGCCGGGCGGTGCTCGGTGCGCGTGTTCAGCGGCGGCCTCGGGTTTCCCGAGGCCGCCGCCGGACGACCTCGCCGTAACCACCGCCCCGGTCAGGGGCGATGACGGCGTGTCAGGCCGTGCAGTACTGCGACTCCTTGCCGATGGACCGGTACATGCAGTCGGCGTTCTCCAGCAGTTGGAGGACCGAGTCGCGGTTGCGGCTCGTCTCGCGCTCGATCACCTCGTCGGGCGGGTAGAAGCCGCCGCCGCCGGAACTGCCCGGGTACATCTCGAAGGTGTACGCGAAGATCTTCTGGTTGCCCCACAGCCAGTCGTCGATCGAGCCGTCCGTGATGTAGAGGTCGCTCGCCTGCTCCGCGGTGTAGCCGTTGCTCGCGGCCATCTTCCCGCCGACCGCCGCGAAGGCGTTCCGGTCGTCCAGGGTCATGCCGGGGGCCGTGTCGGCCTTCGTGTAGCCGTACGGCCACAGCACCAGCTCGCTGTACGTGTGGAAGTCGATCGCGGCCTTGAGCTGCTGCTTGCCACCGACGACCCGGCTGCGCGCGAAGTCCGCGACGACCTTGACCTCCGGCGCGGACTCGGCGCGCGGGCCGCGGTACGTCTCGGAGCCGGGGGTGCTGGAGGAGCCGCCGCAGCAGCCCCACTGGAAGGCCCAGTTGCGATTGAGGTCCGTACCGATCCTTGAGGAGCCGGAGTTGGGCTGGCGGTTCAGGCGCCAGCTGCGGTAGGTGCCGGTGGCGATGTCGTACTCGCCGCCGTCCGGGTTGACGTCCGGGACGATCCAGATCTCACGGTTGTTCACGGCGTTGGTGACGCGTGAGTCGGTGCCGTAGGTGTCGCCGAGTTCGCGTATCAGATACAGCGCCATCTCGACGGTCAGGTGCTCGCGGGCGTGCTGGTGGTGCGTGAAGAGCACCTCGGGCTCGTTCTCGTCCGCCGTCACGTTGTCGCTGATCTTGACCGCGATGATGTCCCGGCCCTCGTAGCTCTTGCCGATGACGCGCTTGCTGATGAGGTTGGGGTGGGCGGCGATCCGCTGGTTGATCTCGGCGTTCATCTCGGCGTAGTTGTGATATCGCGAGTCGGCCGAGGGGAAGTCGAACGGCTGGAGCGCCTTGCCGTTCGTCCGGGCGGGGGGCGCGGGCAGCACGTCGAGCCGGTAGCCCAGGGCGCGCAGCCGCTCCGCCTGGGTGGCGGTGGCGCTGACCACCGTCGAGCGCTCGCCCGCCTCGTCCACCGACACGCCGGTGGAGGCGAGGGCGGTACGGGCCGCCACGTCGCTCACGCCGGGGACCTCGTACTGCCGGATCCGCTCCTCGCCGGTGACGGGGGTCGCGGGTGCGGCCTTCGGGTCCGGGGGCGCGGCCTCGGCCGTGAAGGGGACGGCCACGGCGAGCGCCAGCATGGCCGCGAGGGTGGCGGCCTTCCATCTGCTCTCGCGTACGCGAAGTCGCATGTTGTCTCCTGGGTGGGGAGTTGCGTGGGGGGTCCGGCCACCACGTGGTGTGCGCGGGCCAGTTGTTCGCGCACATCGTGGAGGCATGGCATGACCTGGTCAAGTGGTGAACTTCGGCCATCCGCGGAAGCGGCGCGTGAACAGACGCCCGGCCGGGGGTTCCGGCGAGGCTCCCGGCCTCCGTGATCCCCGAGGTTCAGGTGTTCAGCAGCGTTGCGGTCCGCGCCGGCGGGTTCATGACCGGTACGCCGGTCCTCGGGTGAGCCCCCGCTCCGTACGATCCGGTCGGCGCCCGCCGCGACGAAAGCGGCGTGCCGCTCCGCCGCCCGCTCGGGCGGGTCCACGATCCCGACATCCGCGGCTTGGCCGGGGTCGACCCCGTACGCCTCCACGACCGTCCGGGCCGGGGCGGCCCGACTCCTCGGCGTACCGCCGCAGTCTCCGTACCCCATACCCCGTGGGCGAGTTGGGCCGGGGCCGGGGGGATCACCGCCGGTAGCCGGCCCACGCCGTACGCGACCGCCCGCCGCGGCACGGTCTCCCGCGAACCGCCCCCCCGCCGACCAGCCGCGGCGCCCCCTCGGTACATGCCCCGGCCGCCGCGAGACGTACGCGCGGCGGCCTCTCGCACGGGCGCGTCGCACGGGCCCCTGGCAGCCCGTCCGGTCCCCGATCCCACCGGCAGCCGCCCCCGCGAGACGTAAGGGCGGGAGCGACGCCGGCTCCTTCGACGGCGGCGGGAGCGGCCGTACGGCGGCGAGCAGCACGTGGCGGCCGACACGCGCCCGCTCCGTGACGGCCGTCGCTGTCCAACGGGCGACGGATGTCGACCATGCCTACGGTCGGCATCCGTCGCCCGGGGCACGACAGGGGTCCCGTCAGCGCGTGAGGGTGAGGACCGGGCGCAGACCCGCCGGGCGTTCCTCCACCGGCAGGTGGTCCACGAAGTGCACGGCGCAGCCCAGTTCGGCCGCGCCGCCGTCGGCCTTCCGGTCGTCGCCGACCATCAGCACGTCGCGCGGATCCTGTCCGATGGCCTCGCAGGCCGCGCCGAAGAGTCGCGGGTCCGGTTTCTGGATGCCGTGCTCGTACGACAACACGTAGGCGTCCACGAGGTCGTCCAGGCCGTGCGCGCGGAAGACCGGACGCAGGTCCCAGCCGATGTTGCTGATCACACCGACGCCGACGCCCTCGCGCTTCAGCGTGCCGAGCACCTCGGCCGTGTCCGCGTACGGACGCCAGGCGTCCGGCGTGCGGTGACGCTCGTAGAGCGCGTCGTACAGCCGGGGATCGGGGAGCGCGACCTGTCGGGCGAGGCCGGTGTAGGCGGCCCTGTGCCGCTCGGCGCTCTCGTCGCGCGTGGCCCACAGCCCGGCCAGGTCCGGCGGCAGTTGCTGTGGCGTCGGCCCGCCGGGCAGGGCGCCCGCGACGGCCAGCTGGACCGCGTACCGCCGGACCTCATCGGGCGGCACCTGCACACTCAACTCGTCGAGTACGGCCCGGAGCCAGGAGCCGGCCGATTCGATGCGGAACAGGGTCCCTGAGAAGTCGAAAAGCACACCCTTGATCTTCATGGACCCGACCTTGCCGGGTCACCGCCACCGGGACAAGGCCCGTCCTTCGTACGTGGCGATCGACAGGGCCACCAGACACGCCCCGAACAGCCAGCCGCCCACCACGTCCGAACTCCAGTGCACCCCCAACCAGAGGCGGGTGAATCCCACGCCGATCACCGACACGGCCCCCACCACCAGCAGGACAGTCCACAGCGGACCGCTCAGGCCGTGCCGTCGCAGCAGCCAAAGGAGCATGCCGATGGTGACGGTCGCGGTCATCGCGTGGCCCGAGGGGAACGCCGCGAAGTGCGCCGAGTCGACCGGGTCCGGCCAGCTGGGGCGCTCGCGCCCGACGGCGGACTTCACACCCTGCGAGATCAGGGCGCCCACCAGGCTCGTGAGCGCGACCCAGCAGGCCAGGAGGCGCGCGCCGCGGAACAGGAGGACGAAGAAGGCGACGGCCGTCAGCAGGCGCATCGTCCAGGGGTCCCACACCCAGTCGGTGAGAATCCGGTTCGCGTGGGTGAGGCCCGGGTCGGCCACCGCCTGCCGGTGCAGGTCGACGGCGATGCTCCGGTCCCAGGAGAGCAGCGGACCCCACCTGGCGGCGACGAGCGTGAGCAGCACCACGGAGGCCACACCCAGCACGACGCCTACGCGGGCGGGTGTCACGGCTCCCGGCTGCTTGGAGGGTGCCGGTGGGGCCGGCCGTGACGGTGGGGGGACCGCGGGGGATTGCATGGGTTGATCCTTAACGACGAAGGGCCCGCAAAGCTATCCCAGGGCGCGCAGCGCCGGAACGAACGCCACCACGAGCGGGACGGCGGGCACCAGCGCCGCCGCGGCCGTCAGCCGCAGCCGGCGGCCGGCCGTGAGCCGGGGGAGCGGTGTCAGCAGCCGGTCCACCCGGCGCGGCAGCTCGGCGTCGGGGGTCGGGCAGGGCCCGAACACCCCGCGGTCCTCGTTCAGTTCGACCAACGCGAGCGCGATCGTCAGCCGGCCGAAACGGCGCGAGGCGACATCGTCGGCGGCCAGCTCGACCAGGCGGTGCATCTCGCCCTGGAACGCGGCGAAGACCGGGACCTGCGGGAACCCGTTGGCCAGTGCCGACGAGCAGTGCAGCAGCCAGTCGTGCCGTGCGCGGGCGTGGCCCTGCTCGTGGGCCAGTACGGCGTCGAGCTGGCGGCCCTTGAGCCGCCGCAGGGCGGCCGTGGTGATCACGAGCTGCGGTGCGGCGCCCGGCAGCCACCAGGCGCCCGGACGCTCGCCCTCCAGGACGACCAGCGGGCCGCCGCCGGACTCCTCGCCGGGCAACAGCGGTGAGCGGACGAGCAGTTCGGTACGGCGCTGCTTGCGGCGCGTGTGCGACCGGTGGATCTCCCGCGTGAGCATCGCGCCCGTCCACACCCCGCCGGCCGCGAGGATCACGGCCAGCACCGCCGACCACGGACGGTGCGCGCCGAGCGCGTACGCCTCGACGACCCCGCTCGGGGCCGGGGCGAAGACATGTCCCCGTACGGCCAGCCAGGCCGCCGCGGCGCTGAAGGTCATGGCGAGCGCGAAGCACAGCAGTACGGCGGCCACCACGCACTGCCAGACCCAGAGAGCCACCACGGGCTCGCGCTCGGGCCATTCGGCGCGGGCCAGCAGCCGCGGGGCGGTCACGGCGGCCAGCGCACCGAGCGTCAGCAGCACGAGGGAGACCATCATGGTCGTCAGTTTATGAGTGCGGTGCCGCTCAGGGGGCCGGCCGCGGGTGGCAAGTGACGCAGGACACGGTCGTCGTACGTCAGAGGGTGAGCAGCATGGCGAGCATCGCGATGCCCATGGAGAGCCGGCAGGCCAGCGCCAGCTCGGGCAGGTCGGCCCCCGTGTCGGCCTCGGTCCCGGTCTCCGTCACCACTCCCGTCACCGTGCCGAGGACCGGTCCGGAGCCTTGACCGGTCACAGGTCCGGAGCCGGGACCGGTCACCGGACCGGAGCCCGGACCGCCGACCGCTCCGGTCGTGCGGCCCGTGCCCGGAAGCCCCGGGCCACCGCCCTCCGGCGCGGCCACGGTCTGCAACGGGAGCAGTCGCGCGCCCGTCCACAGCACGAACCCCGCGTAGTAGATCAGCAGCACGCCCGTGGCCAGCGGTGTGCCGCCCGCGCCGCCGGTGCTGTGCGCGCTGTGTGTGCCGCCCGGGAGCAGGGCCATCGCCACCGACATGTAGACCATGGCGAGCATGCCCACGAGATGGTGCAGATGGTGCGACGTCCTGCGGGCCGGGCCCAGTGTGCGCAGCGCGGCGACCCCGAACACCGCCGCGTACACCAGCCAGACCCAGCGCGGCGGTGTGATCACCGCCGCGGGCACGGCCATCGCCGCCATCCCGAACCCCATCAGGGCCTCGCCGCCCGCCGTGCCGCGTCCCGCGCCCGGGGCGCCGCGCAGCCGCAGCAGACAGTAGGTCCCGGCCGCCGCGCAGAGCGCCACGACCAGCCAGCCGGCGGTCGCCGGTCCGTGCACCGCGCACCTCCCCCTCGCCATGCTCCAAAGATGTCCACACAAACGGTGTCAACGGAGGAATGCCCCTGTCGTTCGAGGCGCACGCGAGCGCAGGGAGACACGGGGGGAGCGCACCGGGGGGACACGGCCCGCGATCAGGAGACGCGGAAACCGCGTGCTTTTCGCATTCCACTGGAAACGGAAAACGTAAAGAAAATAGGCTGACACTTCCTTTGGATTGGTCTGGACAAATGCGTTGCACGGGCCTTGTGGTGGCCATCTGCGAGCGGTTATTTTTCGATGGTGCGCCACGGAGGCGGGCGGGCTGCCGCCGCCTGTAATTCCCCCCACCCCCGTGGGTCCGCGTATTTCTGGCAGATTTCTAGTGGGAGGAAATACTCTGTGAGTATTTCAAGACGCGCCGTGATCGCATCGGCGCTCGCCGGCACAGCAGCGGCCGGTGGTGTCCTCGGCAGTCAGCAGGCGGGCGCCGCCCCCGCCCCGCGAGGCGGGGTGCGAGCGGCACCCGCCGCGAGTCCCCCCGGCGACGTGGTCGGCAAGATCAGCGTCGGGTATCAGGGCTGGTTCGCCGCCAAGGGCGACGGCTCGCCGATCGACAGGTGGTGGCACTGGAGCCAGGACTCCGGCCGGCCGCCGTCGCTCAGCAATAACACCATCAAGTCTTGGCCGGATATGCGGGAGTACACCCGTTCATTCCCCACGGCGTACCCGAATCTGAACAATGGCCAGCCGGCCTCGCTCTTCTCCTCGCACGATCAGCAGACCGTCGACACCCACTTCCGGTGGATGCGCGAGAACAACTGCGACACCGCGGCACTCCAGCGGTTCAACCCCGTGGGCGGCGAGGGTCCGACGCGGGACGCGATGGCGCGCAAGGTGCGTCAGTCGGCCGAGGCCAACGGCCGGAAGTTCTACATCATGTACGACGTCACCGACTGGCGGGCCATGCAGTCGGAGATCAAGCAGGACTGGACGAACAAGATGAAGGCGTACACGTCTTCGAGCATGTACGCCAGGCAGAACGGCAAGCCGGTCGTCTGTATCTGGGGCTTCGGGTTCGCCGACGACAAGCGCCCGTTCGCACCCCCGGAGTGCCTGGACGTCATCAACTGGTTCAAGGCGCAGGGCTGTTACGTCATCGGAGGCGTGCCGACGCACTGGCGCAACGGCAACAGCGACTCCAGGCCCGGCTTCTCCGGCGTCTACCACGCGTTCAACATGATCTCGCCGTGGATGGTCGGACGGATGGGCACCGTCGCCCAGGCCGACCAGTTCTACCGGGACGTCAACACCCCCGACCAGGCCGACTGTAACGCGAGTGGGATCGACTACCAGCCCTGTGTGATGCCGGGAGACCTCCAGTCCAGGCATCGCGCGCACGGCGACTTCATGTGGCGGCAGTTCTACAACATGTGCCGGCTCAACGTCGCGGGGATCTACATCTCCATGTTCGACGAGTACAACGAGGGCAACCAGATAGCCAAGACGGCGGAGAACGGCTCGATGGTCCCCTCGGGCTCCGGTATCTGGGCCCTCGACGAGGACGGCACCGCCTGCTCGTCGGACTACTACCTCCGGCTCACCGGTGACGGCGGCCGGATGCTCAAGAAGCAGATCGGGCTGACCGCGACCCGGCCGACACCACCGAGGTAACGGGGCTCCGTCCTCGTCGGCCGCCGGGAAGTACGCGGATCCCGGCGGCCCGCGCGGTCGCGTCCTGCACGGTCAGCCGGCGGGCGGATGCCGCGCCCGCGTCTCCCGCCCCCGCAGCCTCGGCGTGAACGTCGCGTGGAAGATCGTGGACGCCGCCCCGACGGCGGCGGCCCCCGCGCTCAGTACGGACGGCTCCACCTCGACCCGGCGCAGCCGCCGGGCGGTCGGGAACTCGTTGACCGTACGGGCGATCTCGGCCAGGTAGAAGTCGGCGACGTCGTCCGTGAAGAAGGGCCCGCCGAGAACGATCAGATCGATGTCCAGCAGATCGATCAGGCCCAGCGCGCCCCGCCCGACCGCCCGCGCCACCTCGCGTACGGCCGCCGTCGCCGCCCGGTCGCCCGCGGCCGCCGCCCGGCCCACCGCCAGATACGCGGCGGTGCTCCCGCTCGTCGTGGCCGCCGGGCGCAGACCGCCGCGCGCCGCCAGGTCGGGCACGGACACCGGCGGATTGCACTCGGGCAGGATCTCCGGACGGCCGTCCTTGTCCACCCGCCCCAGCGCGATGGCGCAGAGCTGGCCGAACTCGCCCGCGTTGGAGCTGACGCCCCGGTAGATGTCGCCGTTCAGATAGAGGCCGGTGCCCACCCCCGTACCGAGGTAGAGATAGGCGAAGTCCCTGGCCCGCCGGTCACGGCCGATCCAGCGCTCGCCCGCCGCGGCGGCCGTCGAGTCCTTCTCCATGATGACCGGGCACGGGAAGTGGTCCTTGAGGAGATACAGCAGCGGAAGATCACCCCAGGCCGACATCAGGGGCGGTCCCAGCACGGTCCCGGACGCGATGTCCACCGGCCCCGGCACCGCGACCCCGATGCCGAGGAACCCCTCGGGCCGTACGGCCCCGCCCGCCTCGGCCAGCGTCTCGCGGCCCAGCGCCGCCACCCGCTCCACGAACTCCGCCGGGTCGGTGTCCGCGCTGACGGACCGGGTGCGGGTGCACACGATCGCCCCGTCGAGGTCGATCACCACCGCCGTCAGCAGCTCGGGATCGATATGGATCCCGAGCGCGTGCGCGGCGGCTCCGCGCAACCGTACCGGCGTACGCGGCTTGCCCGACGTGGCGCGCAGCTGCGCGTCCTCGATCAGGATGCCCCGGTCGAGCAGGGAGCGGGCGATCCGGGACACCGACTGCTGGGTGAGGCCGGTGCGGTGGGCGATCTCGCCGCGCGTGATGGTGCCGGACAGCCGGACGGTCTCGATGACCACGCACTCGTTGAACGACCCCAGGTCGATCTGGTTGACGCCGCTCCAGGTGCGACCGCGCACGGAGCTGTCCGTCGAGTGCCCGGCCCCCAGATGGCCCGCGACGTTCTCGCGCAGCCAGCGCACACCGCGATACGGGTCGTCGGCGCGCCCCGCCGCGTACCGCTCCAGCTCGGCGGCCAGGTCGAGGTAGACGCGTCGCGAGGACTCCGGATGGCTGGTGCTGTCGAGGGCGATCATGGCCCGCAGGAATGTGCGCCAGGCGGCGCGTGCCGGGATGTGATGGCACGTCACCCCGCCTTCGGCGCCAAGTGGTTGGGGGATCCCGGTGGCCGGGGCGGGATCGCCGCCGGGTGCGTCGTCCCACAGGGTGATCGCGTGCAGGGCGAGATCGGGATGCCGTCGACTCGCCTGCGCGAGATAGCCGGTCAACGCCCGGTCGGAGGCGACGACGTCCGCGCGGCGCGAGGTGTCCGCGTCGGGGAGGGCGGCGGCACCGTGCGCCGGTGCGTGCCCGGTGGCGGTGGCGGAGGGGGTGTCGTCGCCAGGCCCGGTGCCGATGCCGGTCGTCCGACGGGGAGACGGGTGCGCGCCGGTACCGGGGCGGGAGCCGTCCCTGGTGCCCGGCCCGGAGCCCGCCGCCGGTCGGCGCCCGACGCCGGGAGTCGCGTTCGCGGTGGTGACGGGAGAGACGGCGCCGCCCGCCCGGGGGTGAGCCGCGGAGCCGGGATCCGGGCCCGCTCCGGCGACCGTACGGCCGAGCCCCGTCCCGGTGCCGGATCCGGCGCCCGTGGCCGTACCGCCGAGACCCGTTTCCGGGCCTCCGCCCGGTCCCGGGCCCCGCCGCCCCGTCGACGCCAACGCCGCGTCCAGCGAGCGGTCGAGGCCCGCCAGGACGTCCGCGCCTATCACCGTGCCCGCCGTGGCCGGGGTGCTCGGGACCAGGCGGGTGCCCGCCAGGAGGACCCCGCGCAGCGCGTCCACGTAGAGACCCATCACCCACACGTCGGCGCCCGGCAGCGGTGGGCGGGTCGGGACGGACGGGGACACCGGCTCGTCGGGGACCAGGCGCCAGCGACGGCGGATGCCGGCGACCGTTGCGTGCGAGAGGCCCAACTCCCGTGCCACCGCGCGCGACGCGCCGCTGCCGCCGGGGGCGAGGAGCGTACGCGTCACGACTTCGGCCTCGTCGACCGTCGCCGGTCTGCCGGTCCGCGGCCGGTGTTCGAGACCGTCGATGCCGGCGCTCGTCCAGCGCTGGCGCCAGCTGCCGACGGTCTGCCGCGACACCCCGAGCCGGCGTGAGATCTCCGCGTCGCGCAGCCCGTCCGCCGCCAGGAGTACGACACCGGCCCGGGTGGCGAGCGGGCCGCCCTCGTCGGCCCAGCGGCGCAGCACGGCGCGGAGTTCGGGGGAGAGCGTGCCGTCGCCCGGTCGGGTGTCAGACACCCGAGCCACCCTTCGGGCCCGTCCCGCGCACCAGCCGCAGGGTCAGGATCTGGAAGGGCCGCAGCGTCAGTGCCACCGACCGGCCCGTGTGCGCGCGGACCGCGAGCGTCTCCTCCATGAGGTCCGTCTCGCGCACGGCGGTGACCGGGAAGCCCGCGGTCAGCGTCGTACGGGCCCGGCCGCCCCGCGACTCGTACAGCCGGACCACCACATCGCCCGACCGGTCGTCGGCGAGCTTCACCGCCTCGACCACGACGTCCGGACCGTCCACGGTCACCAGCGGTTCCACCGGCCCGGCCGCCGGGCCCGGCCGCAGCGGGAGGTTGAGGGCGTAGCCCTCCGAGATCGCGTCACCGACGTCGGCGCCGGGGCGCAGCGTGTGCCGGAAGTGCTGGGGCCCGCGGTCGGCGTGCGGGTCGGGGCTGTGCGCGGCACGCAGCAGCGAGAGCCGTACGAGTGTGGTGGTCCCGGCGTCGGCGCGCGTCCGGCGCGACACGTCGTAGCCGTACGACGCGTCCGAGGCGAGCGCCACGCCCCAGCCGTGCTCGCCGACATGGATCCAACGGTGCGCCCACTGCTCGTAACGGGCCGCGTCCCAGCCGGTGTTCGCGTGCGTGGGGCGCTCGACATGGCCGTACTGGATCTCGCCGCGGCTGTTCTCGGCGTGCACGTCAAGCGGCCAGGCGGCCTTGAGGAGGGTGTCCTGTTCGCGCCAGTCGACGTCGGTGTCGATGCTCAGCGCGCGGCTGCCGGCCGTCAGTGTCAGCCGCTGCGTGATCGTGGATCTGCCGGTGCCGCGCTCCACCCGGACCCGCGCCAACAGTGGTCCGCCGTCGGTCACTTCGACCGACGACGCGACGTCGAGATCGCGGTGCATGCCGTGTCGCGGTGCGTCGAGCGCGGTCGCGCTCCACAACGCCGGGTCGTCCCGGTGCAGTTGGAGCAGATTGCCCGCGCAGCCGGGCGCGATGGCCTCGCGGCCCGCCGTCAGGTCGAGCGCGGAGCGGACGAGCCCCGCCGAGTCGACGTGGATCCGCAGCAGCCCGTTGTCCAGCAGATGCCCGCCGCCGCGTTCGGGGTCGGCGGGGGTGACGGTCACCGGCGCCGTGCCGCCGAGCGGCAGCCCGGCCGTACCCCGGCCGAGCGCGGGAGCCTCGCCCAGCACGGCGAGCCGCCCGCCGGACAACGGCTGGCCCGCGTCCGCCGCGCCCGGCTCCGTCAGCCGGTCCCGGTCGAGCACGACCACCTCGCGGCGGGCGCGCGGCCCGGCGTTGAGGACCGTGGCCCCGTCCGGCCCGCCCGCCGACCGCACGATCAGGCTCTCCAGCCTGCGGTGGACGGCGCGGTACGTCTGCTCGGCCTCCTCGTGCACCCAGGCGATGGCGCCGCCCGGCAGGATGTCCCGGCTCTGATGCAGCAGGACCCGCTTCCACAGGGTGTCCAGCTCGTCGTACGGGTAGGGCACCCCGTCCCGTACCGCCGCCGTCGCCGACCACAACTCGGCCTCGCGCAGCAGGGATTCACTCCGGCGGTTGCCGCGCTTGGTGCGGGCCTGGCTGGTGTACGAGCCGTGGTGCGTCCGCGCGTACAGCTCGCCGCGCCACACCGGGGCGTGCGGGTACTCGTCGAGCGCGTCCCGGAAGAAGTGCGCGGGGTGCTGCATCCCGACCCGGGGCGAACCCTCCAGATCGGCCAGCCTGCGGGCGCGTTCCAGCACCTCGCGGGTGGGGCCCTCGCCCTCGTGGTCCGCGTCGTCGTCGGAGTCGTGCGGCCCCTGGCCGAACGGCATCAGCGAGCGGCTGCCACCGCCCTTGTCCGCGTACGCCGCGACCGCGCCGGCCAACTCGGGCCCCGTGAGCGCCGCGTGGCTCGGACCGGCGGGTGGGCAGTGCGTGAAGATCCGGCTTCCGTCGGCGCCCTCCCACCAGAACGTGTGGTGCGGAAGGGAGACGGTGTCCCGCTCGGTGAGGGTGTGGCCGAGCAGCCAGCGCGCCCCCGCCAGCACGGCGAGCTGGGGGAGAGCGGCGCTCATGCCGCCGGGGCCGGGCAGCCAGACGCCGTCGGGGTCCAGGCCCAGCTCCTCCCGGTAGAAGCGCCTGCCGAGCGTGAACTGCCGTGCCAGCGACTCCCCGCCGGGGAGATTGACGTCCGGCTCCACCCACATGCCGCCCACCGGGACCCAGTTGCCCCGCGCGACGGCCTTGCGTATCCGCTCGAAGACATGCGGGTGCTGGTCCTTCATCCAGGCGTGCTGCTGCGCGGACGGCGCGGCGAACACCAGCTCCGGGTACTCCTCGGCGAGCGTCGCCATGCTGCTGAAGGCGCGGGCACTCGCGCGCACGCTCTCGCGCATCGGCCGCAGCCGCGCGGATCCGGAGCGCGTGTGCCCGACGGCGGCGACGGTGTGCGCGGACGCGTACGCCCGGCGGGCCAGGACCGGCGCGAGGATGTCCCGCGCGCCGGCGGCCGTCCCCGGGATGTCACGGGGGTCGACGGCGTCGACGGCCCGGTCAAGCGCGCGCAGGATCTCGTGGCGGCGCGGCAGTTCGACGGGGAGCGCGTGCATCAGGCTGTTCAGGACATCGATGTCATGGATGAGCTGCCAGATGTTCTCGTCGCGTACGGCGAGATCCGCGCGGAGCAGTTGGTGGAGAGGTTCGTCGCCGGCGGTGACCGGGTCGCCGAAGTGGGCCCCGGCGCCCGTGGCCGCGTCGATCGCCGGATTGGCCGCGGCCTCGACGAGCAGCCGTACGGGCTCGCCGCCCCGCGCCTGTGTCGCGACGGTCACGGTCCTGTTGTGCGGGTGCAGGCCCTGGAGCGGTGTGCCGTGCTCGTCGTGGACCAGCCCCTCGGCCCGGTCGCCGCCGAGGTCGATGACCGCCTCCACACGGCGGCCGGCCCAGCGCTCGGGCACGTCGGCGGCGAAGCGGAACCAACTGGTGGACCAGGGGCCGCCGCCCCATGTCTCGCCCACGACGAACGGCGTGTACCCGGCGCGGAGCGCCACGTCGACGGGGACCGGCTCGCCCGGGATGTGCCAGGCCCCGATCTCCATGGGAAGCCGCCCGGTGTACAGCGCGGGGCGCAGCCGACGGTCGAGGAAATGGGCTGCTCGCGCTTCTCCGGACTTCCTTCGGTCATGCATGGGCGGCCCTTCCTGTCCTGCCGGTAACCGCCATGTAAAACCAAGAGTGTTATCAAGTCAACGTCTGTTCCGATTACTTCTGAGTTCCCGCTGGTGAGGGTCTTGGTGTTGAATTGTCAGCCGAATTCCCGCCCGTAAAGGTTCCTCTTCTGGATATTAATTGGCCTGACGAATCGACAAGGAAAGAACGGCAGGAAGGCCGCCGCCTTCCTGCCGTTCGTGTGGGGGTCGGAACTTACGGCCGTACGGCCTCCGGCCTCGCGAAATCGCCGTGCACCGGCAGCCAGACACCGTCGCGCGCCGCGTCGAGCAGCGTCAGCATGATGTCCAGGACATGGCGGGCGAGTTCGCCGGACGCCCGGTGCGGACGGTCCTCGGCGAGCGCGGTCGCCAGATCGGCGAGACCGGTGCCGCGCCCGGCGTCCCGGTAGCCGCCCGACACCGGCAGGAGTTCCCACTCGCCGCCGGCCCGGTGCAGCTCCACCGGCCCGTCGAAGCCGTTGGGGTCGGGCACGGACAGCGAACCCTCGGTACCGTGCACCTCGATGCGCGGCAACCGCGCCGCGTGGATGTCGAAGCTCATGACCAGCGTCGTGAGCGCGCCGCCCGCGTGCTCCAGGAGTCCCGTGACATGGGTGTCCACCTCGGTGTCGAAACGCTCGCCGGCGCGCGGTCCGCTCCCGATGGTCCGCTCGGCGCGCGGCCTGGACGCGGCTCCGGTGACCCGGCTGACGGGCCCGAGCAGATGGACGAGCGCGGAGAGGTAGTACGGGCCCATGTCGAGCAGCGGCCCGCCGCCCGGCCGGTAGTAGAACTCGGGGGCGGGGTGCCAGCGTTCGTGCCCGGGTGTGGTCATGAACGCGGTGGCGGCGACCGGGGCGCCGATGAGCCCGTCGTCCACCGCCGCGCGCGCGGTCTGCACACCCGTGCCGAGCACGGTGTCGGGGGCGCAGCCGATCCGCAGCCCCCGGCTCCGCGCCGCGGCGAGCAGCCCGTCGGCCTCCTCGCGGGTCATGGCCAGCGGCTTCTCGCCGTACACGTGCTTGCCCGCGTCGAGCGCGGCGCGCGCCACCTCGGCGTGTACGGCGGGCAGCGTCAGGTTCAGTACGACGTCGACGTCGGGGCGGCCGACCAGCTCGGCGACCGAGGCGGCGACGGCGACGCCCGGCAGCCGCGCGGCGACGGCCTCGGCGCGGGCCGGGTCGAGGTCCGTCACCGCGGTGAGGCGTACGTCGTCCAGCCGTTCCAGCGTCGCCAGATACTGGCCGCTGATCCTGCCCGCGCCGACCATGCCGATCCTCAGCGGCTCGCCCACAGCAGTCCCCTCTCGGTCAGCGTCCGTACCTCGGGCACGTCGAAGTCGTCCGGCTTGTGGCCGATCGTGGAGACGAAGACACGGCCCGCGCCCCAGGTCCTGGTCCATACGGCGGGCATCGTGACCGGCCGCGACCGGTTCTCGTCCGCCTCGAACCCGATGGTCGCCAGGACGTCGATCAGGGGATCGGTGGCGGTCCAGTAGCGCTCGGTGTGCACCTCGAAGTCGGTGAGACCGGTGACGACCGGATGGTCCGCCCGCTCCGGCAGGACCCGCACGGTGTGGTCGGAGAAGCCGGGCGGATGCATCAGGAACTGGCCGCCGGTGAGGAGTTGGTAGTGCACGCTGCCGCGGAAGGAGTCGACGATGCCGCCGTGCCAGCCGGCCAGGCCCGTGCCCGCGCGGACCGCCGCGGTGAGTCCCGCGCACTGCTCCTCGCCGATCTCGCCCATCGTCCAGCACTGGACGATCAGGTCGGTGGCGGCGAGGAGGGCGGCATCGGTGTAGACGTCCAGGGTGTCGGCCGTCTCGACGGCGTAACCACTCTCCCGGAGGAAGGGCAGGAAGAGATCCGTGGTCGTGACGGGCTGGTGGCCCTCCCAGCCGCCGCGGACGACCAGCGCGCGCCGGGGGCCGGGGCCGGACCGGGGGCCTGTCTCTTATACAC
>NZ_JARJHW010000012.1:0-73548 GCF_040560175.1 Streptomyces panacea | reverse complement strand
TGTGTATAAGAGACAGGGTCAGGCCTCGTGCGGGTCGTCGTCGGAGGGCAGGGCGTCCAGCAGCGGGGCGAGCGTCTCCCAGTTGGCGCGCGTCGCCGCCGCGGCTCCGTCCATGTCACCGGCGGCGCACAGCTCGACGATCCGGTCGTGCTGGGCGACCGAGCCCCGGCCACTCAGCGAGGAGAAGCGCAGCCGCTCGACGCGGCGCAGCACCGGTGTGAACTGTTCGAGCACGGCACTCAGGGCCTGGTTCGCGCTCGCGGTGACGGCGACGCCGTGGAACGCGTCGTCGGCGGCCAGCGCCGCGTCGACGTCGTTCCTGGCCAGGGCGGAGGCGAAGCGGGTGTTGGCGTCGCGCATGGCGTCTAGTTCGGCCGTGGACAGGTTGGGCAGGGCTTCCCGTACGGCCAGTTCGTGCATGGCGGCGGTGACGGACTGCGCGCCCCGGGCGGCCCGGAGGTCCAGCGGGCTGACGATCGTGTAGCGGCCGGGCTTGGTCCGTACGAGACCGGTCTGCTCCAGACGCGCCAGCGCCTCCCGGATGGGGGTGCGGCTGATGCCCAGCCACTCCACGAGATCGTTGTCGTTGAGCCGCTCCCCCGGCGTGAGTGTGCCGTCGACGATCGCGTCCCTGAGGGCCCTGTAGGCGTTCTCCCGGAGGAGCGATCTGGAGACGAGCCCTCGGCTCTGGGGTACCGGCATGCAATATATTGCACATCGCCGACGTCGAGACGTCAAGGAGGGACCTGTTGTTCGTGAAGCGACTCCTGGCGGTCAGCTCACGCCGCGTGGCCGGAACTGGACGCTGATGCGCGCGCCCACCGCTCGCGTCGTCTTGGGGATCGCGTGCTCCCAGGTGCGCTGACAGGAGCCGCCCATCACGATGAGGTCGCCGTGCCCGAGGGGCCGGCGGACGACGGAGCCGTGACGGTGGCGGGGCCGTAGCATCAGATCGCGCGGGGCGCCGACGGACAGGATCGCGACCATGGTGTCCTCGTGGGAGCCCCGGCCCGTCCGGTCGCCGTGCCAGGCGACGCCGTCATGGCCGTCGCGGTAGAAGCAGAGTCCGGCGGTCGCGAACGGCTCGCCCAGTTCGTCGGCGTAGTACGCGCTCAGCGCGTCGCGCGCCTCGTCCAGGACCGGGTGCGGCAGCCCCTCCCGCGCACCGTCGCCCCGCTCGCCCCGCTCTCCGTAGAAGGCGAGCAGCCGTGGCACCGCCACCTCCCGCTCGTACATCCGCCGCCGCTCGGCGCGCCACGGCACGCGGGAGGCCAGCTCCTCGTACAGCACGTCGGCCCCGCCGAGCCAGCCGGGAAGCAGATCGATCCACGCCCCGTCGCCGAGGACGGTCCGCCGGACGTCCGTGAGCGGACCGAGCCGGATCTCGTCGGTCTGGTCGAAGAGTGAACCCTGCGCGTGCACTGCCATACGTCCAGCATAACCACACATTCGAACGCACGAACGATTTCCGCTCCGTCGGACACCCGGGTGAGGACGGTCCCTAGCTCAGCCCCTCCCGCCGGTCCAGCCACTCGCGCGGCACGCCCTCCACACCCGTACGCGCGCCCACGATGCCGCCCGTGATGGCGCACGTCGTGTCGACGTCGCCGAAGGCCTCGGCCGTCGACCACAGCGCGTCCATCAGGTCGTCGGGGTGCCTGGCCGCCGTCCAGACGGCGAACGGGACGGTGTCGTCGGCCCGGATGCGCTGTCCGTTGCCGAGGATGTCGGACGCCTTCCACGGCTCGGTGTCGAAGGGCACGTCCACCGCCCGCGCGAGACCGTCCCGTACCGGCCCCGGCGGGGTCGCCTCCGTGACCGCCGCGATCGTCAGCTCACCACGGGCCGAGAGCGCCGCGGCGACCGCGACGGCCACGGCGCCCGCGATGCCCTGCGGATGGGCGTGGGTCACCTCGGCCGACAACGTGGCCTGTTCCACGACGCGTTCGAGGTCGTCCGCGAACCGGGCGCCGAGGGGCGCGACGCGCATCGCCGCCCCGTTGCCGAGGCTGCCGCCCTCGAAGAGGGTGGGTGCGAGGGTCCGCCAACTCGCCGGTTCGGCGAGGAGTTGGGGCAGCAGGAGGTGCATGCCGTGCCCGTAGCCGCGCCCCTGGTCCGCGTCGAAGGTGAGCGCGAAGCAGAGGGCGAGGCGGTCCTGATCGATGAAGCCGCCCTGATCGAGCACCCGTTCGACGGCGAGGGCCATCGCCGTGTCGTCGGTCCAGTGCCACTCGGGCTCCCGCGGCGTGACGCGGGCTTTGATCTCCGCGTACGCCCGCGACCGGTCACGGAAGAGAGGGAACCACCGCTCGCCGAAGGCGTCGCCGAGCGCGAGCGCTTCGAGACTCCGGCGAGCCGCCTCGCGGCCGGACGAGGGCGGGGAGGCAGGGGAGATCGGCGAGGGCGTGACGGGAGTCGTACGGGGCCGGTCCGGAGGTCGCGTCGGTGGCGTCATACGCCCCATGCTGCCGCGCGCGGCCTCCGGCCGTACATCGCTTTTGCCGACCGCTCCGGGCCGGTGACCGCGCTCAGCTGAGGCAGCTCGCCGTGCGGGCGTTCGCCGGGTCGAGGGCGTTGAGTACGAGGCGGTACATGACCGTGCTGTAGGCGATGCCCAGATGCGCGCTCATGTCGATCGGGCACGCGTCCTGGAGGGTCAGATTGTCCACCGGGGCGTCGGGGCCCGCCGCGAGGTACTGCTGGCGGTAGGGGGTGACCACCTCGTCGGTGCGCGTGACGACGGTCGTGTAGCGGACGCCGGGCATGGTGTCACCGTCGGCGTCCAGCCGGGCGTTGACGTCGGATCCGACGGTCTGGTCCTTCGCCGCCTCCCCGGCCATCCGTGCCGTGGCGTCCAGCACCCGCAACGACTTGGCGAGGGACGCCATGCCCGACACGGTCGTCCCGTGGTTGCTCGGCGCGATCCCCACCAGCCGGTGGGTCTTCGCCGCTCCCCCGTCGAACTTCAGATACCAGCGCGGCAGCAGCCCGCCGCCCTGGGAGTGCCCGACCAGGTCGGCCTGCAGCGCGCCCGTGGCGTCCAGCACCCTGTCGACGAAGGCGGCCACCTCCTTGGAGGACTCGGGGATATGGCCCCTGGCCTTGAAGACATCGCCTTCGGGTGCGCCGTAGTTGAGGGCGTAGACGCAGTAGCCGGCCTGCTTCAGTACGGGCGACAGCCCCGCCCAGTTGGCGTAGGCGTTCGCCCAGGTGCCGTGGATCAGCACGACGGGGCGCGGGTGCGCGGCGCTGGGCACGCAGGCCCAGTCGTCGGCGCCGGGCGGCGGCATCTCGGGGTCGGTCCGCGACCGGGTGAACGCCGCGGAGAACTTCGCCAGACCGGCGTTGGGGGCCACCGCCTCGCGGACGGGGCCTTCCGGCACGGAAGAGGACGAGGACGAGGGCGCCGCCGCCGCGACGGCGATCAGCGCGGATCCGACGAGCGCCGCGGCGACATGACTGAGCTTCAACGGGTCTCCTACGCGTGAGGCCCCCGGCCGCCCACGCGCGTGGTCCCGGCTTCGGGGCTCGGGGTGCGACGCCGGAGGAGGGGGCGTCCTTCGATGACGCTCGCCATCCGATCCCATACCGCTTCCCGCCGGCCGGATTGCCCCATCGGTGGGCGCGGGGGCGCGGCGCGGTGGGCGCGGCGCGACCGAGGCCCGCGACGGCCGGGCGCGGATGCCGCTGACGGTCCCGGAGGACGAACTCACCCGGTCGCCGGGCCGGTTGGTGGCGGCGCCGGAGGCTTCCCCGACCGGTCGGCCCGCCCCGGCCGGCCGGAGTCCGGAGCCGGTCAGGAGCGGGCGGTGAACGGCGGGTGTGTGCCGTTGAGGTAGTGGTCGCCGATGTCGCGGAGCCGGTGGGTGGGTGAGCTCTGCGCGGTCAGCGCGCGGGCGTTGCGCCAGAACCGGTCGAGGGCCGCGCTGCCGTCGGGCGACGTCGCGGCTTCGGTGAGTTCGAGGATGCGCGTGGTGATGTCGACCGCGGACCTGCTCGTGACGGCCTCGGCCGCGGCGACCAGGACGGCGATCTCGGCGCGCTCGTCCATCCCGATGTCCCGCCCGGTGAACAGCCCTTGCTCCAGGGCGTCCGTCGCGCGTTCCACGACAGCGGCGGCGGTGAACGCGGCGGTGGCCAACTCCCCGTACGCGAGCAGGAGATACGGGTCGCCGCTCGGCCGCACCGCGTAGGTGCTGGCGTCCGGCGCCTCGGAGCGCGGCGCGGGCTGCACCGCCCGGCTGACGTCGCGGGCCTCGGCGAGCGCGCCTTCGGCGATGCCCAGGGCGACATGGCTGAGGACGAGCCGCAGCGCGAGCGGCGCGAGCGCGGTGAACGCGGAGACGGCGTGCTCGTCGCGTGGCAGCACGCCGAGGATGTGGTCGGCGCCCACGGGCACGTTGTCGAAATCGGCGCTGCCGGCGCCGGTGAGCCGCTGGCCGAGGCGGTCGTTGTCGGCGCCGGCCAGGACACCGGGGTGGGCCGGGTTCACGAGTGCGATCAGCAGCTCGCCGGTCCGCGTGGAGGTCGCGCCGACGACGAGCCGGTCGGCGACGGTGACACCGGCGGCGAAGGTCCGCCGGCCGTTGAGCAGATAGCCCGATTCGGCCGGCGAGAGGGTGAGGCCGGGGCCGGCCTCCGGGTCCGGGAGGTCGGTGCTGCCACCGAGGAGCCAGCCGTGGACGACGGCGGGTGGTTCGTGACCGGCGGCCGGGTCGTCCGGCGCGCCGAAGAAGCGGCCGCTCCACGACAGCACGTAGTGCCGGGCGATGAGTTCGCCGATGGAGCCGTCGGCGGCCGCGATCTCGCGGATCACGGCGGCGGCGGTGCGCCAGTCGGCGCCCGCGTGACTCCCGTGGGCGGCGTGACCGTTCTGGTCGAGGAGGCCCGGGCCCGTGTGGGCGCGGCCGAGAAGCGCGGGTGGTGTCAGGAGCGCGGGCAGACCGGCTTCGCGCAGCCGTGCCACCTCGTCGTACGGCGGCTTGCCGGCCCTGTCGCGGGCGATCGCGTCGGCGGCGAGATCGTCGGCCACCTCGCGCGTGACGCGCGGCCACATCGCGTCGTCGGCCACGGGGGGCTTGCGCGGGGCGGCGGTGCGGACCACGGGTTTCGTCGGCACGGTGCCGGCCACCTCCAACATCCCTAGTTTTCCCACTGGATTAGTAGGAATACTGGCACGGAGTCTCCGCCGCCCCAAGTGCGTGTTCATATGGTGGACTCGCGTTCCGGTCGGCGAAACGGAACGGTGGCCGGTTCCCCTGTCAGGGGTTCGTCCAGGCCTCGGGGTCGGCCGCGAGCGCGGACACGTCGTCCGGCAGCCCCGCCGACGCCACATCGGCCAGGGTCACCACATCCAGGATCTGGCGGACATTGGCCCTCAGCGCGATCCACAGCGGCAGCAGCGACTCGGCGGGGCCGGAGTAGGACAGCTCGGGCGGACGGACCCCGCGCACCGAGACGAGAGGTCCGTCCACCGCGCGGATGACATCGGCGATGCTGATGGCGTCCGCGGGCCTGGCCAGCCGGTATCCGCCGTTGCCACCGCGCCGGCTCACCACGAGCCCGCCCCGGCGCATGTCGTTGAGGATGCCTTCGAGGAACTTGTGCGGGATGTCCTGGGCGGCGGCGATCGCCTCCGCCTTCAGCGGGGCCTCGTCGCTGGACGTCGCGAGTTCCAGCGCGGCACGTACCGCATAGTCCGCTCTGGCTGAAATGCGCATGCGCGCAGTATCGCGTACGACTCCGCTCCGGGCCCCGCCTGTCCGCTTCGCCGTACGGACCGCAGTCAGCCGCCGACAACGGCGCTCTGCGCCGTGTCGAACAGCCGGTTGGCGGGGCGCGGCAGTCCGTAGTGCTCACGCAGCGTGGTGCCGGTGTACTCGGTACGGAAGAGGCCACGCTCCTGGAGGATCGGCACGACCTGGTCGACGAAGACCTCCAGTCCGGAGGGGAGCAGCGCCGGCATGATGTTGAAGCCGTCGGCCGCGCCGCTGTCGTACCAGTGCTCGATGGTGTCGGCGACCTGCTCGGCGGTGCCGGCGAAGGTGCGGTGCCCGCGGCCCCCGCCGAGCCTGCCGATGAGCTGACGTACCGTCAGGCGCTCGCGCCTGCCCAGCTCCACGACCAGTGTGAAGCGGCTCTTCGCGCCTTCGATCTCGTCCTCGGTGGGGATGTCGTCTGGCAACTCCTCGTCCAGCGACAGTCGTTCCTCGGGGACGCCGATGAGATGGGCCAGCTGACGTCGGCCGTATTCGGGGACGATGTGCCGGTCCAGTTCCGCGTCCAGCGCCAGCGCCTCGGCCTCCGTGGCGCCGATGACCGGCACGATCCCCGGCAGGATCTTGATGCCGTCCGGGTCGCGCCCGAAGGTCACCGCGCGCCGCTTGACGTCCTTGTAGAAGGCGACGCCCTCCTCCAGGGTCTGCTGCGCGGTGAACACCGCCTCCGCGTAGCGCGCGGCGAAGTCCTTGCCGTCCTCGCTGGATCCGGCCTGGACGAGGAGGGGGTGGCCCTGCGGGGAGCGCCGTACGTTCAGGGGGCCGTCGACCCGGAAGTGTGGGCCGCGGTGGTCGATCCGGCGGACGCGTTCGGCGCGCGCGTAGACTCCGCCCTCCTTGTCGTTCACCACCGCGTCGTCGGCCCAGCTGTCCCACAACTTGGTTGCCACGTCCAGGAATTCGGCCGCCCGCAGATAGCGCTCGCGATGGAGCGGGGTGTCGTCCAGACCGAAGTTGCGGGCGGCGTCGGCGCCCGCCGTGGTGACGATGTTCCAGCCGGCTCGACCGCCCGAGACATGGTCGACGGAGGCGAACCGGCGGGCGAGGTTGTACGGCTCGTTGTAACTGGTGGACGCGGTGGCGATCAGGCCGATCCTGCTGGTGACGCCGGCCAGGGCGGTCAGCAGCACGGTGGGTTCCAGGATGCTGGAGGGCCGCCGCCCCGGGTCGCCGTGCAGGACGGGGCCGTCGGCGAGGAAGAGGGAGTCGAGTCTGCCGCGCTCGGCGATGCGGGCCAGGTTCTTGTAGTGCTCGACGTCCGTTCCGTCGGTGGGACTCTGCGGGAGTCGCCAGGCGGCCTCGTGATGGCCGACGGTCATCAGGAAGGCGTTGAGGTGCAGGTGCTTGCGGTCCGGGTCGCGTGACATGGGTCTTCTTCTCCTGGGGGGGGCGGGTCTACGGCTGTGGCCTACGGCTACGGCCGCGCGGCGGTGGCTGCGGAGTACGGCTGCGGAGTACGGCTACGGGCGCGGGTTACGGCTCACAGCGCGAGGTAGCGGCCGTCGTGGAAGAGCAGCGGGCGCCGGCTGTCGTCGTGCTCGGTGTCCTCCACGCGGCCCACGACGATCCGGTGGTCACCGGCGGGGACGATCCGCTGGATGCTCAGCCGCAGCCAGCCGGCCACGCCGTCGAGCACGGGCTCCCCCTCCGGCAGACGGTGCCAGGCCGTCGGCGCGGCGAACCTGTCGACGCCGCTGGTCGCGAACGTCCTTGCCAGCGGCTCCTGTTCGGCGCCGATGAAGTTGACGACGGCCGAGGACGCGCGCTCGATCGTCGGCCAGGACGATCCGGTGAGGGCGATGCCGAACGAGACGAGCGGCGGGGAGAGGGACAGGGACGTCAGCGAAGTGGCGGTGAATCCGACCGGGCCGTGGCCGGCGTCGGCGGTGACCACGACCACTCCCGCCGGATATCGGCGGAACACATTCTTGAAGCGCTCAGGGGCGATGCCCGCAGCGAGATGCGACGACACGGTGACAGTCAACGTCTCCCCCAGGAAGAGAGGTGGAAGCAGCGGAAAAGGGCAAGCGGCGGCCACACACGAGGCTGCGGGGCCGGGCGATTCGGGGCGCGACGAGCGGGCCGGACGCGATTCGCCGGGTGAATTCAGTGGTGAATTCGATGGTGGACCGAGGCGCGAGGAGAATTCAGGCGCGACAACAGAGGCAGGGCACGTACCGCGGAATCCGCTGCCGAATGGTCATGAATTCATTGTCCTGTGCGTCCCCGGACCCGGTCAACATTGCAACTCTCTGAATTAACTCCGGTCGATCCCGCTTCACGGCTCACGGCTCACGACACGGCCGTCAGCGCGGGCCAGGGACCGAGCGGGTCGGCGTAGAGGGCGCCCAGCGCCACCGCGGCGCCCGCCGTGGACAGCACGCTCCCGGTGAAACTGCTTGCCACGACGGCCTGTTCGGGGTCGTCGCAGACGAGTGAGCGCTCCGCCACCTCCGTCCGCAGATCGGCCAGGCAGTGCGGAAGCAGCCCCGTGCCGGGCTCGACCACCACCAGTACCTCGGGGTCGAACATGTCCAGCAGCAGGGCCACGGCCCGGCCGACGAGCCTGGCCCTGCGGCGGAACAGCTCCAGCGCCCGGGTCTCTCCCGCCAGCGCGCGTTCCAGCAGGGCGGGAAACGACGTGACGGGCAGGCCCTGTTCGGCCGCGAGCCGCACCATGGCCGGTTCGGAGACCTCCGATTCGAGGCTGCCGTCGCCGCCGACCGGCAGACGGGCGATGCTGCCCGCTCCGTGCCGGGGTCCGAGGTGCACCTCTCCGGCGGTCGCGAACGCGGCGTCCACCACGGCGCCGACGAACAGCAGTACGGCGCTCCCCCGCGTCGACGCCTCGCCGAACAACTGCTCGGCCCGCGCCAACGCCCGTGCGTGGCTGTCCACATGGACCGGCAGCCCGGTCGCGTCGGCGAGATGGTCGCGTACGGCCACGTTCCGCCAGCCCAGTTGGGGATGGAGCACGATCAACCCGGCGCCCGGGTCCACCCGGTGGCCGGTGGCCACGCCGAGGGCCAGCACGGAGCGGCCGTCCGCGTGGGAGGAGACGAGCCGGGGCAGCCGCCCGGCGAGTCCGTCGAGTACCTGACGGGGGTGCGGGCGGGGGCCTCGATGCGGCTGCCGGTCCTCGGCGACGATCCGGCCGCGCAGATCCATCAGGGACAGCGTCGAGTTGGTGACGGCGATGTGCGCGCCCGCCACCAGGTAGCGGCCGGTGTCGATGTCCAGGGGGACGTGCGGCCGGCCGAGCCCGCGCGGCCCGGTGGTCTCCGGGCTCTCCCGGATCAGCCCCCGGGCCAGCAGCTGCGCGCTGTGGCCGGTGACGGACGCCGGCGACAGTCCGGTCAGGCGCGCGACGGTGCTGCGGGCGACCGGGCCGTGGTCGAGGACGGCGTTGAGCACCGTCTTCGTGCCCGGGGCACGGCGCGGCGGTACGGTGACGGCCGGGATGTCGGCGCGGCGTACGTGGGTGGGTCGGCGACGGACGGGCACCGGCGGTTTCTTCACGGGTGTCTTCCAGATCCTGGATGGCGGCGGTGGTGACCTCCGGGACACTTCCCGTCGGGGGTCGGCCCACCGCGTGGGCGCTGTGACGTCAGCCCTGGTGACACGCCGCGGAGCACACGCGCTTGAGGTCGATATGACCTCTCGTCGTCAGGTGCGCGGATCGCTGCATGCCCGGCAACGTAACCGCGGCGGCCGAACGGGGTCAATCACCGGCCGCATCCTGGACGTACCCGCCCATGGCCCTCCGATGGGGTCCGGACCGGGGGCTCCGGTCCGGACCGCACCGTGCCGGTTACTTGAGATAGGGTCCGGCGGTTCCGATCATGCCCGGGGCCGCGTTCTCGCCGCCGAGGTCGAGGACGCGGCGGTTGGGGGGTTCGACGGGCTACGTGTGGGCGGTGGGCGCCGCCGCGTCCTTGCTCGCCGCCTTCGCGATGTTGCGCGCCATCCCGCCGAAGACGACGGCGTGGAACGGCGCGACGCTCCACCAGTACGCGTGCCCCAGCAGCCCGCGCGGATGGAACACGGCGCGCTGCCGGTAGCGGGTGCGGCCCTGCTCGTCCCGCTCGACGCGCATCTCCAGCCAGGCCAGACCCGGCAGCCGCATCTCGGCGCGCAGCCGCAGCAGCCGGCCCGGTTCGATCTCCTCGACACGCCAGAAGTCCAGCGAGTCGCCGACCCGCAGCCGGGCGGCGTCCCGGCGCCCCCGGCGCAGTCCGACGCCGCCGACGAGCCGGTCCAGCCAGCCCCGTACGGCCCAGGCCAGTGGGAAGGAGTACCAGCCGTTGTCGCCGCCGATCCCCTCGACGACCCGCCACAGCGCCTCGGGGCCGACGTCGACGGTCAGTTCGCGGCGGTCGGTGTAGAGGCTGCCGCCCGCCCAGTCGGGGTCCGTCGGCAGCGGGTCGCTCGGCGCGCCCGGGACGGAGGCGGAGGACCAGCGGGTGGTGACCCGGGCGTCCTGGATCCGTTGGAGAGCCAGCCTCAGCGCGTCCTCGAAGCCGATGGGCCGGCCGGGCCCGTCGGGGACGTACCGCGCGATGTCGTGCTCGTGGCACACGACCTCGTGGCGCAGGGACTCGGCGAGCGGCCGGGCGATCGAGCGCGGTACGGGGGTGACCAGGCCGATCCAGTGGCTGGACAGGGTCGGTGTGAGGACGGGCACGGGCACGATCAGCCGGTGCCGCAGCCCGGCGACGGAGGCGTACGTGTGCATCATGTCCAGATAGGTCAGGACGTCGGGGCCGCCGATGTCGAAGGCGCGGCTGACGTCGGCGGGCATCCGCGCGCCGCCGACGAGACAGCGCAGGACGTCGCGTACGGCGATCGGCTGGATCC
Organism: Streptomyces panacea; assembly: GCF_040560175.1. NCBI lineage: Bacteria > Bacillati > Actinomycetota > Actinomycetes > Kitasatosporales > Streptomycetaceae > Streptomyces > Streptomyces panacea. The sequence goes on along the minus strand of NZ_JARJHW010000012.1, from coordinate 62,914 downwards.
GGCTCCGTACCCAGCTCGGTGTGACCATCACCGGGAGGCGCTCGGTGAGGTAGCGCAGCATCTCGAAGGACGCCGAACCGGACCCGATGATGATGGCGGCGCGCAGCACGGTGGTGGGGACGCGCGAGTCGAGCAGGATGTGCCCGACCTCGGCGCGGGAGCGCAGATGGGGCGAGAGATCCCGCTCGGGTACGCCTGCCGGGGTGAGGCCGCCGAGATAGACGATGCGCCGGACGCCCGCCGCGTAGGCCTGTTCGGCGAAGATCCGGGCGGCGTCGGCGTCGGTCCGCTCGAAGCCGGAACCGGTGCCGAGCGAGTGGACCAGGTAGTAGGCGACGTCGATGCCCCGCATGGCGGCGCCGACCGACTCGGCGTCGGTGACGTCGCCGCGTACGACTTCGGCCCGGCCCGCCCACACGTGGTCGCGCAGCTTCTCGGGCGTACGCGCGAGACAGCGCACCCGGTATCCGGCGTCCAGCAGTTCCGGTACGAGCCGACCGCCGATGTAGCCGGTGGCGCCGGTCACCAGGCAGCGCGGGGCGGGCGCTCCGTCCTCGACGGCCGCCGCGTCACCGTTCGTCATGAAGCCCTCCGTCGCCCGTGTGCGGTGCCTCCACCCTCCCCCGCCACGAGGACTTCCGCCCGATCGGCCGCGTCGGATGCGCGGGAGCGGCGCGGGCTCATCGGGTCCGTCCGGCGATCGAGGACGAACCGGTCGACGGACGGACCCGGTGAGTCTTCCCGGCCCCCCGTTCTAGAGCGGGAGGAACGCCGCCGCCGTGGCCGCGCCCAGTGCGGCGCCCGCCGCCGTCTGGGCGAGGGAGTGGTAGCCGAGCCGTACCCGGGACCAGCACACGGCGACGACCAGTCCGTACGCCGCGAGCCACCGCGAATCGTGGACGGCGGCGAGCATCGCGACGACCGCGGACGCCACGGCGGAGTCGACGCTTATCTTCCAGACGGTGTTGACCGCCAGCAGGACGATTGTCATCGCCCACAGGGCGGTCATCGCGACCAGGATGCCCGTGGGTGCCCGTCCGGCGACCATGACGAGCGCGCCGACGCCTGTCGAGCCGAGGATCACCAGGAAGATCGGTGCCCGCTGCGTCCGGTTCACGACATGCCGGTCGCCCCATCTGCCGCGCCCGCGCTCCCACTCGATGTACGCGGCGGGCACCAGCCCGGCGCACAGCGCGCCCAACAGCCCCCAGGGGATGCCGGTCCAGTCCCCGGCCGCCGCGGCGCCGATGCCGATCATTCCGGCGAGCAGGACGTTGCGGGGCTGGAGCACGTCGGTGACGCGGCGGGCGGTCTCCGTACCGCGGCGGGCGGTTCCGGTGGTCACGTACTCCGTCTCCGTCTCCGTCACGTGCTCCTCACGGTCACGTACTCCTCAGGCCATGTCCGACGCGCGTGCCCGGCCCGCCGCGATCCGACGGTTGCGCAGGACCGACGACCAGAAGGACAAGCCGATCAGGACGACGCCGATGAGGCCGGTGATGATCTCGCTGATCTGGTACTGGATGGTGATGAGCAGGATCACGGCGAGCGCGCCGATCGCGTAGTGCGCGCCGTGCTCCAGATAGACGTAGTCGTCCAGTGTCCCCTGGCGGACCAGGTACACGGTGAGCGACCTGACGTACATCGCGCCGATACCGAGGCCGAGTGCCATCAGCACGATGTCGTTGGTGATGGCGAACGCGCCGATCACGCCGTCGAAGGAGAAGGACGCGTCGATGACTTCGAGGTAGAGGAACATGAAGAAGGCGGCCTTGCCGGTGATGGCGGCCAGCGTGGGGCCGGCCTTGCCGCTCCGGGCGGACGCGCCCCCCGTCCCCGGCTCGCCCGGTGTGATGACCTCCGCGTCGGCCTGTGCGTCCGCCTCGTCGGCCAGTCTCTTCTCGAAGAAGCTGGAGAGCCCGCCGACGATCAGATAGGTGACGAGTCCGGCGAGTCCGGAGGTGAGGACCGTCTGCGCCTTGTCGGCGTGCGCGCCGCCGTGCTGGTGGGCGTGGGTCGCGACCGTCATGGAGGCGATCAGCAGGACGATCAGCGAGAGGCAGACGGACAGCATCTCGACCTGTCCGAGCTTGGCGAGCGGGCGTTCGATCCAGCCCAGCCACTTGATCTCGCGGTCCTCGAAGATGAAGTTGAGGAAGATCATCAGCAGGAACATGCCGCCGAAGGCGGCGATCGACGGGTGGGCGTCGGTGACCAGTTGCTGGTACCGGTCCTTGTCGTTGACCGCCAGCTCCACCGCCTTGACGGGGCTGAGCTTGGCGGTGACCGCGACGATGACGACGGGAAACGCGAGTCTCATGCCGAACACGGCGATGAGGACACCGATCGTGAGGAAGATCTTCTGCCAGAAGGCACTCATCTTCTTCAGGATCCCGGCGTTGATCACCGCGTTGTCGAAGGACAGCGAGACCTCCAGCACGGTCAGGATCGCGACGACCCCGAGTGCGGTCCATCCGTCGTAGAACACCGCCACCGCGAGGCCGAGCACGGTGAACCCGAATGCCCAGCCGAATGTCTTGAGTACCACGACTCACCAGCCTTCCGCGGACATGCTAGGCGATCTTCGGTCACGCATCCCGGCAGCAGGACCACCCGCGGGGCAACACTTGCCAGATGGCAACTATTAGGCCACGGTAGGACCGGACGGGTCCTCAGGCCGTGGCATCACAGCAGAGTGCCTACACCAGCAAAGGCGATGACGTGACGATGAGTACGCATTCCCCCGCCGCTTCGGCCCCTCCGGGCATCGGAGCGGCCACCACTCGTACGGACTCGCCGTCCGGCGAGCTTCCCTGGATCGAGGACACGGGGAAGGTCTCCCCCCAGGACGCGCGGAAGCTGTCGAAGCTCTTCTTCGACCGGCTCCAGGTCCTCGAAGAAGGCACCCACGAGTACCAGTACGCCCGCAACACACTGATCGAGATGAACCAGTCCCTGGTCAGATTCGCGGCGCGGCGCTTCCGCAACCTCGGCAGCGGCGACCTGGAGGACATCCTCCAGGTCGGCACGATCGGTCTGATCAAGGCCATCGACCGGTTCGACCTGTCCCGCGAGGTTGAGTTCAGCTCCTTCGCCGTGCCGTACATCCACGGGGAGATCAAGCGGTTCTTCCGGGACACCACCTGGGCCGTCCATGTGCCGCGCAGGCTCCAGGAGTTGCGTACGGACCTGGCCAAGGCCCAGGACGCGCTGACCGACACGCTCGGCCGCACACCCACCGTGGGCGAACTGGCCGGGTATCTGGAGCTGACCGAGGCCGAGGTCATCGACGGGCGGGTCGCCTCCAACGGCTACACCGCCGGCTCGCTCGACCTGCCGAGCGACGGCGGGGACGACGGACCGGGCGGCTCCGGGGGCCGTGTCTTCGCCGACACGCTCGGGGCGTGCGATCCGGCCATGGAACTCGTCGAGAACTTCCACGCGCTGGCTCCCCTGCTGGAGGGGCTCGACGAACGTGACCGCGGGATCGTCGAGATGCGCTTCGGGCGTGAGATGACACAGTCCGAGATCGGCGCCGAGCTGGGTGTGTCGCAGATGCATGTGTCGCGGCTGCTCTCCCGCATCCTGACCACCTTGCGTACGGGGATGCTCACCGAGGAGTGAGCCGCGGCCGCACCTGAACGAACCGCGGACCTGAACAACGGGGGTGCGGGCGCCGGTCGGGCGCCCGCACCCCCGTTCAGCTCCGCGCGGGTCCGGCTCTCCGCGCGGGTCCGGCTCCGTTCAGCTCTGCGCCGGCCGCTCGGCGTCCGCCCTGCCCGCCCAGTCGAGGCAGAGCACGAGCGCGTCGTCCGTGGTCTCCGCCTTGCGGTACTCGGCTAGCGCGCGAAGCAGCGCGCGCGGCGCCGCCGCCGCCGGAAGCAGACTGGTGGAGTTGATCGCGCGGGCCAGCGCCCGCTCGCCGTACACCTCACCGTCCGGTGAGAGGGCGTCGTAGACACCGTCGCTCACCATGAGCAGCCGGTCGCCCGGCAGCAGGTGGAATTCCTGGGCCTCGTAGTGGGACTCCTCGAACATGCCGAGTGGAAGCTGCGCTTCGAGGGGGAGGCGTTCGACCGTCCGGCCGCGCCGGCGCCACAGTTGCGGGGAGCCCGCGTCCACGACCTCCACACGGCCGGTCGCCAGCTCGAAACGCATCAGAAGGGTCGACACGTGCGACGCGCCCCGGTGCTGCTCGTAGAGCGCCTGGTCGGCGAGGGCCGCCTGGCCCGCGATGTCGAGGCCCGAACGGCGCGCGTTGCGCAGGGCGTTGACGGCGAGATTGCTGAGCAGGGACGCCTGGATGCCTTCGCCCATGCCGTTGGTGACGGCGACGGTCAGCTCCTCCGCGTCGGCCGCCCAGTCGAAGTTGTCCCCGTAGATGGCGTAGGCGGGTTCCAGCTGGGCTCCGATGGAGAACTCCTCGGCGGAGCAGGCGCGGGCGGGGAGCAGCTGCCACTGCATCTCGGCGGCGAGCGTGAGCCGGCTGATCCGGCGGGCCCGCTGGTAGGCGTCGGTGTCCCGCTCGGCGACCAGGATCTCGTGCCCCAGCAGATCGGCGACGTGCGTCAGTTCGTCCACGGCCTCCGGAGTGGACCGGTCGCCGGGCAGCCGCACCGAGAGGATGCCGGTCCGTTCGCCGCGGACGGTCACCGGCAGGTGGTGGTCCACGGCGTCGCCGTGTCTGACCTGCTGCTCGCGCGGCTCCTGGCTGCCGAACGCCCGCCCCTCCGCGCTGTTGTACAGGGAGAGCGGCTGTTCCTTGCCCGGCAGCGGGTCGTACGGGGTGAGGACCGTGGCTCCGTAGTCGGCGAGGAACAGTTGCACGCGCGTCGCGCCGTGCGAGGCGGCGAGCGCGTCGCGGACCCTGTCCACGAGCGCGTGCGGCGCGGCTGCCCGCACCGATCTTCCGAGTACGTCGTCGCGTTGCGTCACGGTCTCTCAAACAATCTTGATAGGGGGACGGGGGTGGCCTCGCGGGCGGCCTCGGAGGTGGGGCAGAACTGACAGAGGTCACCGTCGGGTGACACAGTGGACGGATGTCCCCCCTCACCGGTCAGCCGCGTCCGCGCGAAAAGATGTCCGAGGCCGCTCGTGCCGCCTCGGAGCTGCTCGAGGTGTTGTGGGGGCGCGGACAGGAGGCGGCGCCGTCCGGAACGGTGTCGCCCTCGCAGCTCAGAGCCCTGCTCGTGCTGGAGAAGTACGACGGGACGAACCTGCGCTCGCTCGGCAGGGCACTCGGCTCCCGTCCCCCGTCCGTCAGCCGGCTGTGCGACCGGATGGAGGCCCTGGGCCTGGTGGAGCGGCGACCCAGCACGACCAGCCGCCGTGAGGTGGAGCTCCGGCTGAGCCCGCGCGGACGCAAGGTGCTGGACGAGCACCGGGCGATCCGGGCGCGGGAGGTCAGCGCCGTACTGGACGGCATGGACGCCTCGGCCGTGGCCGCGCTCACGCAGGGGCTGACCGCCTTCCACGCGGCGGCGTCCGCCCGGCTCGACGCGGCGGCGCAGGCGCGCCCCACGGACGACCGGGGCGCCGCGGCGGACAGCGCCTGACGTCATCGCGCCCCATTTCCGCGTGCGAGTGGTGGATGGTGCGGGGTTCGGAGTGCGGGCCCCGCCGAGAATGTTTACGTAGGACAACATTCTCTGTTGTGAAGTTTAACAGCGCGCCGGGTGAGTCCTCAGAACGCGCGCGGCAGCTTGACCACGGTCACGAAGAAGTCGTCGATCTGCTGGACCGCCTTGATGAACTGTTCGAGGTCGACGGGCTTGGTCACATACGCGTTGGCGTGCAGCTTGTAGCTGCGGAGAATGTCCTCCTCGGCCGCCGACGTGGTGAGGACGACCACCGGGATATGGCTGAGGTCCGGATCGGACTTGATCTTCTCCAGCACCTGTCGGCCGTCGTACTTGGGCAGATTCAGGTCGAGCAGGATGAGATCGGGGCGCGGCGCCTCGGCGTGCTCCTCGCGCTGGTAGAGGAAGTCCAGGGCCTCCAGACCGTCCCGTACGACATGCAGGGTGTTGCCGATCTTGTTGTCCTCGAACGCCTCGCGGGTCATGAGTTCGTCGCCGGCGTCGTCCTCGACGAGCAGGATTTCGACGGGCCGAGGCTGGGGCGAGGTGCTCATACGGTGCTTCCTTCGGTGGTGGTGACCGGCGGGCCGGTGGAGACCTGCGGGCCGGTGGTGACGGCCGGCGAGGACGGCTCGGCGGCCGCGGGCCGCGGTGGTTCGGCGGGGAGGGTGAAGGCGATCCGGGTGCCGTCGGTGTGGGCCGTGTCGATCCAGATGTGCCCGCCGCTGTGTTCGACGACCTTCTTGCACAACGACAGACCGATACCGGTGCCCGCGTACGCGTCCCTGGCGTGCAGCCGCTGGAAGATGACGAAGACCTTCTCGGCGAACTCCTCGGCGATGCCGATCCCGTTGTCGGTGACGGTGAACGTCCAGGATTCGGCCCCCTCCACCCGGTCGACGGCGACCACGATGCGCGGATCCCGGTCGGGGTGGCGGAACTTGACCGCGTTCCCGACGAGGTTCTGCCAGAGCATCGTGAACAGCGTCGGGTCGCCGACGACCTCGGGCAGCTCGGCCGGGCGCTCGATGACGGCGCCACTCTCCTCGATGGTCACCGAGAGATTGCGTACGGCGCGGTCCAGGGCCGCGTCGAGGGCGACCGGTTCCTGCGCGTCCTGGACCCGGCCGACGCGGGAGAAGGTGAGCAGGTCGTTGATCAGGATCTGCATGCGCTTGGCGCCGTCGACGGCGAAGCCGATGTACTGCGTGGCGCGGTCGTCGAGCTGGTCGCCGTAGCGCTTCTCCAGCAGCTGGCAGAAGGAGGCGACCTTGCGCAGCGGCTCCTGGAGGTCGTGCGAGGCGACATACGCGAACTGTTCCAACTCGGAGTTGGAGCGCCGCAGTTCCACCGCGCTCGCGTCCAGCTCGGCGGCCTGGCGCGCGAGTTCGTTCTCGTTGCTCCGGGAGGTGGCGAGTTCGCTGACGACCCGCAGCCGCATGCCCTCCACGGCCGCCGCCAGCGTCCGCAGATCGGCCGGCCCGTGCGCGGGGATCGCGTGGTCGAAGTCCCCTTCAGTGACCCGCCGGGACGCGGTGCGCACGGTGTCCAGCGGCCGTACCACCGTGAAGTGCACGAGGACGGTGATCGCCACCCCGGTCAGCAGGAACGCCACCAGCGCGGCGATCAGCGCCCGGTCGCGGTCCGTGCGCGCCTCGGAGAACGCGGCCCGCGCTTCGCGCTGCTCCTGCCCGAGGTGCTCCTGCTGGGCATCGAGCGCCGCGCGGACCCGGTCGAAGGCCCGCTTCGCCGCGGTCACCGAGGCGGCGTCGTCGCGCGACGCGCCCGTCAGCGCCGGGTCGGCGAAGTCGGCGCGCCACTCGCGCGCCGCCCGGTCGACCGCCCGCAGGTCGGCCACCGGCCGGTCGAGCCCGTCGATCAGGGCGGTGAGCCGTTCACGCGCCGCCGTCTCGTCGGTGAGGCCGCGCCGGTACGGCTCCAGCAGGTTCTCGTCCCTGGTCAGCTGATAGCCGCGTACGCCCGTCTCCTGGTCGAGGAGGGCGGCCTGGAGCCGGAAGGCCTGGGTACGGGCCGGGGACACCTCGTCGATCAGGTGGTCGCCGGTCTCGGTGGTGCGCGCGAGCGTGGCCGCGGCCACCGCCCCGGCGCCCAGCGTCATGACGCAGAGGGCGGCGACGGCCAGCAGGAACCAGGCCTGGACGGTCAGCCGCCGGAGTATCCGGACCCGGTGGCCGAACGGCGGGCGCGGCGTCCCGGCGGGAGCTCGCGGGGTGTCGGACATCAGGTGGCACCGTTCCATTCGAGATGAAGCACGGCGACGTCGTCGGCCAGGCCACCGCCGCTCGCCGCGAGGGTCTGCGCGGAGTGGATCAGCGTGTCGACAAACGTCTCGGCCGCCTCGTGTGCGTGGCGCCGGGCGAGTTCCAGGAGTCCGTACTCCCCCAGCCGTTCGAAACCGGTGCCGATACGTCCCTCGATGAGCCCGTCGGTGAACATCATCACCGCGCCGTGCCGGTGGACGGGGACGGGGGTCACGGGCCAGGACGCCCGGCCGGGCAGCAGGCCGAGTACGGGACCGCCCGGCACCTCCTCCAGGCGTACACCGCTCTCGGGCGAGCGGATCAGCACTCCGGGGTGGCCGGCGCGCATCACGTTCATGTGGTCCTCGGCCGGGAGCCGGGTCAGACAGGTGAGGGTGGCGAAGATCTCGGGCCCGGACCGTTCGGCGACGAGGATCTGTTCGAGCAGGGCGAGGAGTCGCTGGCCGCGGGCGCCCGCCAGGACGAAGGAGCGCCACGCGACCCGCAGGCACACGCCGAGCGCCGCCTCGTCGGGCCCGTGCCCGGAGACGTCGCCCACGACCGCGTGGGTCATGCCGTCGGGTGTCTGCACGACGTCGTAGAAGTCGCCGCCGAGCAGCGCCTGGGAGCGGCCGGGCTGGTAGCGGGCGCATATGGCGACCGTCGAGTCGAGGAGCAGCGGGGTGGGCAGCAGACCGCGCTCCAGGCGGGCGTTCTCCTGGGCGCGGAGCCGGCTCGTCTGGAGGGCGGACGCCGCCTGTTCGGTGTGCTTGCGCTGGATCGCGTAGCGGATCGCGCGCAGGAACAGGTCGGGCTCCACCCGCCCCTTGATCAGATAGTCCTGGGCCCCCGCAGCGACGGCCGCGAGACCGGCCTGCTCCTCGGCGAGCCCGGTCAGCACGACCACGGCCGCGCCCCCGGCGTGGACGAGGACCCGCTCCAGGGCTTCCAGGCCCTGGGCGTCCGGCAGATGGAGGTCCAGCAGGATGCACTGGGGCACCTCCGCCTCCAGCGCGACGACCGCCTCGGTCAGCGTCCTGGCGAGGCTCAGCCGCAGCGGGACCTCGCTGTCGGCCACCAGTTCCTCGACCAGGAGCGCGTCGCCGGGGTCGTCCTCGATCAGCAGCACCGTGGGCGGTCGGCCGCTCCACAGGGCCTCTTCCCCCCGCGTCGTGTCCCTGCTCGCGGGGACGCGTCCCCGTGTGCCGGGCGACGGAGGGGTGCCGGGTCTGCCTGAGGTGGATTTGACCGCTGTGTTCGGGCGGGTGCCCATGGCAGTTGTTCTCCTCTCGCCACGGGCGCCACGGCCCGTGGGACCGCCGGGTGCGTCCGGGTTGAGACTAAAGCGATCAGTTACCGCATGACAACATTTTCCTGGATCACCCTTGGATCACCCCCGGCCGACCGCCGGGCGGCCGTCCGACGACCCGCGCGCCCACCGGACGGGCACATGGCCGCCCTGGTCGCCGACAGTCCCGTCGGACGCCCGAGAACATCGGACGCCCGTCCGCGGTCACGGCCGAAGCCGCCGCCCCGGAGTACCCGGAAGTGATCCTGGCAGAGTCGGGGACCGTACACGCGCAACGGTTGCAAACTGGCCGGGGAGGCGTTCGGTACGGCCGAACCGGTACGGCGGAACCGGGCGCGTGAGGACGCCGCGCTCAGGCGGGTGAACCCTCGCCCCGGCCCTCGTCCTCGTCCCTGTCCTTGCCCTCGTCCCTGTCCTCGTCCGCAGTCGCGGTCGCCCGCCCGCCCGGATGGCGGTGGCGCCAGGACCAGAAGACGACGATCGACAGCAGCGCCCAGCCGGCCAGTACGAGGAAGGGAAACGCGTGCTGGGACTCCCCGAAGTACACGGCCGTGTGCTGCGCGTTGACGGACGCGCCCGGCGGGAGCCAGCGGCCGACATGGCCGATGAGCGACGGCAGCAGCGGCCAGGACACGGCGCCGCCGGACGACGGGTTGCCGAGGAGCACCATCAGCCCCCAGGTGGGGAGCATCGCCCAGCGCCCCAGCAGGGTGTTGAACATGGTGAAGACCATCCCGGACGTGAACATCGTGAACGCCAGGATCGACCACGACTCGGCGAACGGCAGGTCGATCGCGCCCAGTTGCCAGTCCACGACGGCGGCGATGGCGAAGCCGCCGAGCAGCCCGTTGGCGGCGATGAAGCCGATTCGTTCGGCCGGGTCGAGCCCCTTCGCGTGGACGCTCAGCTGGATCGCGCCGATGAAGCCGACGATCACCGCGGCAAGTGAGATGTAGAACAGGGCCAGCCCTCGCGGGTCGCCCTTCTGGAGCGGCTTGATGTCGCTCACCCGTACCGGAACCCCGGTGGCGCGGGCGGCCTTCGGCGCCGCCTCGGTGAGCACTTCGGCGACGGACGCCCCGGCGGCGCCGGCCACGTTCAGAGTGACACCCGCCCGGCGGAAGGTCAGGATCGCGAAGACCTCCTGCTCCTCCACCGCGTGGCGGGCGGCCGCGTCGCTGTCGTAGGTACGCGTTCGCAAGGAGGTGTTGAGCGCCTTCTCCATCGCCCGCGTGAAGCTTTCGGCCGCCGGGGTGGACGAGGAGCCGACGACGGCGGTGGGAATCTGGTGCGGGGTCGGGTTGGCCATGGCGTAGGTGTACGAGCCGGCGAACAGCCCCGCCATGGCGGACAGGATGAGCAGCAGGACGGTCGCGGGCAGGAAGGGCGAGTTCCGGAACTGGTCCAGCCACTCCATGACGGCGCGCCGTCTCCCGTGGGCGGGCCCGTGCGCTGCCCGGTCGTCCCTGGTACCGCCACCGCTCCCGCCACTGCTCCCCGTCATGAAAAGCACCGTAAACCACACATATCGCCGGACCATCCATCCGCGCCCCGAGGCGACGCGACGGTGGCAGGAGCCGCGACCGGAGCGGCGGCCGGAGCCATGGCCGGATCGCACTGAAAGGGTTCAGCAATGCGGACCAAATCGCCTGTCCGACAGGGCAATGTGAGCGCGACACCTTGACGCGGCAGGAGCCCGCCCCTACTTTCACGCAATGAATCGATTCACTGTCGAATTGTTCTGGGGTTGACGTGATCAGTAGACGCCGCATGCTCACCACCACCACCGCAGCCGCGCTGGGCACCTCCCTCGCCACGGCCGCCGCGTCGTCGGCGCAGGCCGCCGAGCAGACCGCGGCCGGCGCCGCCGGCCCTGGCCGGGCCGGCGCACTCCGGGTCGGGGCGCCGACCGTCGAGTACGTACGCAATCCGCTGGGCCTCGACACCCCGAAGCCCAGGCTGAGTTGGCCCCTGCTCTCCGACACGCCCGGCCAGGCGCAGAGCGCGTACCAGGTCCGGGTCGCGTCGAGTCCCGAGAAGCTGGCGAAGCCCGACGTGTGGGACAGCGGCAAGGTCGTCTCGGACCACTCGGTGCTCGTGTCCTACGCGGGGCCCGCGCTCAAGCCCCTGACGCGGTATCACTGGTCGGTCCGCGTCTGGAACGCCGCCGGTGAGGTCTCCGGCTGGAGCGACAGCGCCTGGTGGGAGACCGGGCTGTTGAGCACGGCGGCCTGGTCCGCGCGGTGGATCGCCGCGCCGGTGACGCTGAGCGGCGCGCCGACCCTGCGGGGCTCGTCCTGGATCTGGTTCCCCGAGGGCGACCCGGCGAACAACCTGCCCGCCGGGACCCGTTGGTTCCGCCGCGCCGTCGATGTCCCGGCCGGTGTCACCGGCGCCCGTCTCGTGGTGGGCGCCGACGACGCGTACACCGTGTACGTGAACGGCACCGAGGTGAGCCGCACCGAGCCCGACGGGCCCGCCGAGAACTGGCGCCGTCCGGCGGTCGTCGACGTCACGGCCCAACTGCGCCCCGGCGCCAACGTCCTGGCCGCGTCCGCGATCAACGCCAGCGAGAGCCCGACCGGTTTCATCGCCGTACTGGAGCTGACCTCGGCCGACGGCACCACCGCCGTCCACACGGACGACACCTGGAAGAGCACGGACAAGGAGCCGTCCGGCGCCGAGGGCGCGTGGCGGCAGGCCGGTTACGACGACAGTGCCTGGCCCGCCGCCAGGAAGGGCCCCGCGTGGGGCTCCGGGCCGTGGGGCGCGGTGGCGCCCGCGTACTTCCCCGCCACCCAGCTGCGGCACGCCTTCCGGCTGGCCGACAAGCCGGTCGCGAGCGCCCGTCTCCTCACGACGGCGCTCGGCCACTACGAGGCGCACATCAACGGACAGCGGGTCGGCAAGGACCAGTTCGCGCCCGGCTGGACCGACTACCGCCAACGGGTGCAGTACCAGACGTACGACGTCACCGCGCTGGTCCGGCGCGGCGCCAACGCGCTCGGCGCGCATCTCGCGCTCGGCTGGTACGGCGGCAACCTCGGCATGTTCGGACCGCACCACTACGGCGACCGCCCCTCGCTGCTGGCCCAGTTGGAGGTCACGTACAAGGACGGGACGAGCGAGCGGGTCGTGTCGGGGAACAACTGGCGGGCCGCGTCCGGGCCCATCGTGTCGACCGACATGCAGGCGGGCGAGGAGTACGACGCCCGGCTGGAGACGAAGGGCTGGACGTCACCCGGCTTCGACGACACGGGCTGGATCGCGGCCGAGCAGGTCGACGGCATCGAGACGGAGATCGTCGCGGAGCTGGACGGCCCGGTGCGGGTCACCAAGGAGCTGCCCGCCAAGAAGGTCACGCGCGTCGCTCCGGGGGTCTTCGTCTTCGACCTCGGCCAGAACATGGTCGGTTCGGTACGGCTCCGGGTGTCGGGCAAGGCGGGCACGAAGGTGAGGCTGCGGCACGCCGAGGTGCTGAACCCGGACGGCTCGATCTACACCACCAACCTCCGTACGGCGCGCGCCACCGACACCTACACGCTCAAGGGCGGGGGCGAGGAGACGTTCGAGCCGCGCTTCACCTTCCACGGTTTCCGCTACGTCGAGGTCACCGGCTTCCCGGGCACGCCGCGCGCGAGCGCGGTCACCGGGCGGGTCATGCACACGTCGGCGCCGTTCACCTTCGAGTTCGATTCCGACGTCCCCATGCTCAACCAGCTGCACAGCAACATCAGTTGGGGCCAGCGCGGCAACTTCCTCTCCATTCCGACGGACACGCCCGCGCGGGACGAACGGCTCGGCTGGACCGGTGACATCAATGTCTTCGCCCCCACCGCCACGTACGTCATGGAGTCCGCGCGCTTCCTGACCAAGTGGCTCCAGGACCTGCGGGACGCGCAGACCGACGCCGGCTCGTTCACCCACGTCGCCCCGGACATCGCCAACGTCGGTGACGGCTCGGCCGGTTGGGGCGACGCCGGTGTCACGGTGCCGTGGGCGCTGTACCAGGCGTACGGCGACGAGAGGATACTCGGCGCGTCGTGGGACTCGATGGTCAAGTGGCTGGACTATCTGCGCGCGCACAGCACCGACCTGCTGCGGCCTGCGGACGGTTTCGGTGACTGGCTCAACATCGAGGACGAGACGCCGAAGGACGTCATCGGCACGGCCTACTTCGCGCACGTCGCCGATCTCACCGCGCGGACGGCGGCGGTGCTGGGCAAGGATCCCGCGCCGTACGAGACGCTGTTCGGCCGGATCCGCGACGCCTTCCGGGCGGCGTACGTGAGCGCCGACGGCCGGGTGAAGGGCGATACGCAGACGGCCTACGTGCTCGCCCTGTCCATGGATCTGCTGCCCGAGGCGGCCCGCGAGCCCGCCGCCGACCGGCTGGTGGCGCTGATCGAGGCGAAGGACTGGCACCTGTCGACCGGCTTCCTCGGCACGCCCCGGCTGCTGCCGGTGCTCACCGCCACCGGGCACAACGACGTCGCCTACCGGCTGCTGCACCGGCGCACGTTCCCCGGCTGGGGCTACCAGATGGAGAACGGCGCGACCACGATGTGGGAGCGCTGGGACTCGATCAGGCCGGACGGCAGTTTCCAGGACGCCGGGATGAACTCCTTCAACCACTACGCCTACGGGTCGGTCGGCGAGTGGATGTACGCGAACATCGCGGGGATCGCGCCGGGGCGGCCGGGGTTCAAGGAGATCGTCATCAGGCCGCGGCCCGGTGGCGAGGTGAAGCGGGCCGGGGGCCGGTACGCGTCGGTCTACGGGCCGATCACCACCCGCTGGGAGTCGGGGCCGCGCGGCTTCGAGCTGGAGTGCTCGGTGCCGCCCAACACCACGGCCGAGGTGTGGGTGCCGGCGCGGAAGGCGGGCGACGTCAGGCACAAGGGCGCGAAGTTCCTGCGGATGGCTGACGGTTGCGCGGTGTACGCGGTGGCGTCCGGGCGCCATCGGTTCACCACCTGATGGCGGGCCGGGCGGCCGGGTACGGGAGAGGTTTCCCGTACCCGGGCGCCCGGCCGCCCGGCCGTCGGCGCGTGTCAGCCGCCGAGCAGGGGCGGCAGTCCGAGGAGACCGCCGAGCAGGCCGTCGACCGGATTGCCGTTGCCCTCGGGCTCGGCGGGCGACGGGTCGGGCTCGTCCCGCGGCTCCTCGGGAGGCGCGCCGGTGTTGTCGTCGGCGGGCGGGGTCACCACCGATGCCGGCGGCGTCGGAGCGGTGTCCGCGCCCGGACCCGTTCCCGCGTTGTTCTGTCCGGGGCCGGCACCGGAGGCGATCGTGCCCGCGCCACCCGCCGGGGTCTCGCGCGGCGCGGCGGCGCCGTCCCCGTCCGTCGCGTCGGCCGCTTCGGCGGGAGCCGCCGTGGCCGAGGGCGGTACGACGCCCTCCTCCCAGCCCCAGCCGGACGGCAGAGTCCCGTTCGGGATGGTCGGCTCCCAGCTGGGCTGCCCGGCCCCGGTCTCTTCCCCCGTGACCTCGGCGGCCTCGGCCACCTCGTCCGCCACGCCCGGTATCTGGAGAAACGGCGCGCTGGAGCTGCCCCCGATCAGCGAGGCCGCCACGGTCGTCGCGTAACAGGCGCAGACGACGGCGACCGCCCAGCCGAACCGCCGGAACGTCCGGCCCCGGCGACCGCTGGCGTCGACGAACACCGGTCGCTTTTCGAGCTCACTGTCTCTGTGTGCGTTCACTGAATCCGCATGTCCCTTGGTCTTCTCTCCGCGAGTCGCGGAAACGCCCGGTCGGACATGTCTTCGGAGTCGACAACGCCACAGATTGGTCGGATTACCCGATGGGCTGAAAAGCGTGGGTCACTGGCGTGCGGTCAGGGTTCCCGTGTGTTCACGCACCTGCGCGGGCGTCAGATAGGCGTTCGTGTACTCGAAGTCGTGCAGCGAGGCCGGCTTCTGCGCCTGGAACCCGGTCCGTACGAAATCGTCCCCGGCGACGGCGTTGAGCACCCAGTTGGTCAGCACCCGCGCCTTGGCGACATTGGTCCGCAGCGCCGACCAGTGGTAGCCGCGGGCGACGGCCTGGGCCGGCAGCCCGCGCAGTTCGACACCCATGGGCTTGGAGACCGCGTCCCTGCCGCCGAGGTCGACGACGAGCCCCAGATCCTTGTGCTCGTACCGGTGGAGAGGCTGACGGCGCACCGTGGCGATGACGTTGTCGGCCGCCGTACGGCCCTGTCGCTTGGCGTGCTGGGCGGTCGGCGGGCAGATCGCGTCGCCGCCCTTCATCAGGTCCGGCACGGCCCCCGCGTCGCCGAGCGCGAAGACGCCGTCGAGGCCGCCGACCCGCAGCTCGGGCGAGACCACCAGCCGGCCGCGCAGCGTCTCGGCGTCGAACGTGCGGACCAGCGGACTCGCGACCACGCCCGCCGTCCAGATGAGCGTGCGGCAGGGCAGCACCCGGCCGTCGGTGAACGTCACCTCGTCGGGGCCGGCCTTGGCGATCGACACCCCGAGCGACACCTCGATCCCGCGCTTGCGCAGGATGTCCAGGGCGGTGGCGCCGAGCTTGTCGCCGAGTTCCGGCATGAGCTTGGGGGCGATGTCGATGAGGTGCCACTTGATCTGCTTCGGGTCCAGCCGCGGATAGCGCCGCAGGGCGCCGGTGGTGACGCGCTGGAGACACGCGGCCGTCTCCGTGCCCGCGTAACCCCCGCCGACCACCACGAACTGCAGGCGCGCCGCGCGCTCCTTCTCGTCCGGGCTGGCGTCCGCGATGTCGAGCTGCGCGATGACGTGGTCGCGTACGTAGGCGGCCTCGGCGAGCGTCTTCATGCCGCGCGCGTTGTCGACGAGTCCGGGGATGTCGAAGGTGCGGGTGATGCTGCCGGGGGCCAGCACGATGTAGTCGTACGGCTGGTCGACGACCTCGCCGGTGATCTTCCGGATGACGCAGATCTTCGCCTTGGGATCCACTCCGATGGCCCCGCCGGGGATGATCCGGGTGCGGTGCTTCCTGCTGCGGCGCAGCGAGACCGCGACCGACTGCGGGGTCAGCACTCCCGAGGCCACCTGCGGCAGCAACGGCAGATAGAGCTGGTAGGAGAACGGCGTGACCAGGGAGATCTCCGCCTCTCCGGGCCCCAGCCTCCGCTCAAGGCGGTGCACGCACGCCACCCCCGCGAAGCCTGCGCCCACTACGAGAATCCTCGGTCGTGCCACGGTGTCCATCCCTTCCCGGTCGTGCTGGGTCGCCCTTCACCTTCCCCGGGACCGGCTTCTCTCACGGACCGGTTCACTCCCTCGCGGGCTTCACCACCGCCGTGCTGTTCCTGACGACCAGCCGGGTGGCGAACTCGATCCGGGTGTCCGCCTGGCCGAGGGGGGCTTCGGACCGGTCCCCGCCGCTCTGGTACGCGCGCCGCAGCCGCAGCAGCATCCGGGCGGCCTCCTCGGCCATCTCCACCAGCGGCTGGTGCACGGTGGTGAGCGCCGGGCTCGACCACCGGGCCGGCGGGATGTCGTCGTAACCGACCACGGAGAGGTCTTCCGGCACCTGGACGCCGAGCACCCGCGCGGCCTCCAGCACGCCGAGCGCCTGGAGGTCGCTCCCGGCGAAGATCGCGGTGGGCCGCTCCCGGAGCCTGAGCAGTTCCATCGCGTGGTCGTAGCCGGCCCGCACGTGGAAGTCGCCGAATCGCACGAGGCCGGGGTCGACCTCCGCGCCGGCCATCGCCATGGCGGAGCGGAAGCCGTCGAGGCGCGCCAGGGAGCACAGCATGTCCTCGGGGCCGGTGACGACGGCGATGGTGCGGTGGCCGAGGTCGAGCAGATGGCGGGTGGCGGCGAGGCCGCCGGCCCAGTTGGCCGAGCCCACGGAGGGCACGTCGGGTTCCGGGTCACCGGCCGGGTCGATGATCACGAACGGGATGGCCCGTGACCACAGCTTCTTCTTGAGTTCGTCGGGGAGCGTGGAGAAGACCAGCACCACGCCGAGCGGGCGGCGGCGCAGGACCCCTTCCACCCACTCGGCTCCCGGGGAGTGCCGGGTCCCGGTCTCGGTGAGTACGACGCTGACGCCGGCGGACTTGGCGACGTTCTGCATGCCCCGGATGAGCTCCATCGACCAGGCGCTGTCCAGCTCGTGGAAGACGATCTCGATGAGCGGCGCCTCGGGGACGGACGACGAGGAGCGCCGGTAGCCGTGCGCCTCCAGCAACTCCTCGACCTTGACGCGCGTCGGGGCGGAAACATCGGGGCGCCCGTTGAGCACCTTCGAAACTGTCGAAAGGGAAACGCCCGCCTGGGTGGCCACCTGAGCGAGGGTGACTCGCCCCGCACTCCTGTCATCTCGCATGGACTGAAGGATAAAGCACAGCCTTGTGTAACGGTTTCGCCGAGCGATGACATCGATGTTGACCGACTCCCGAGCGGACCCTACGGTCGCTCTCCACAGAGACTTTCGGGCAGATTCCCGATACTTTCGAGAGGTCGACCGATGAAGACACGCGCACGGTTCCGTCGAGCCGTCGCAGGCGGCGCGGCGCTGGCTCTGAGTCTGGGCCTGGCGGCCTGTGGCGGCGGCTCCTCCTCCGGCGGTTCGGACGAGTTCCACGTACTCGTCTACGGCGACGCCGGGAACCGGGTGGAGAAGCGGCTCGTCGCGACGTTCAACAAGACGTCAGAGGTCAAGGCGGTCCTGGACACCGTCCCCGGCGCCGACTACCAGCAGAAGCTCCAGACGGTCATCAACACCCCGCAGGCGCCCGACGTGTTCTTCAACTGGGGCGGCGGGAGCATCCAGCCCTTCGTCGAGGCGGATCTGCTGCTGCCGCTGGACGGCATGATCAAGAAGGATCCGGGGCTGAAGGCGAACTTCCTGCCGTCGGTCTTCGAAACCGCGCAGGTCGACGGGAAGTCGTACGGCGTACCGATGCGCGGCACCCAGCCGGTGCTGCTCTTCCACAACAAGAAGATCCTCGCCGACGCGGGCGTCGAGGCGCCCCGCACCTGGGACGACCTGCTGGCCGCGGTGAAGGCCCTGAAGGGCGAGGGCGTCACGCCCATCGCTCTCGGCGGCGGCGACAAGTGGACCACGATGATGTGGTTCGAGTATCTGTACGACCGCGTCGCGGGCCCCGAGCTGTTCAAGAAGGCACTGGCCGGTGACAAGGCGGTTTGGGACAGCGCCGACAGCAGGAAGGCGCTGGACATGCTGAGGCAGCTGATCGACGCGGGCGCCTTCGGCACCAACTACGACTCGGTCAAATTCACCGACGGCGGCTCCCCCGCGCTGCTGGCGAGCGGCAAGGCCGGCTTCGAACTGATGGGCTCCTGGGCGTACTCCACCCAGCAGGAGGCCGACCCCGACTTCGCCGGGAACGACCTCGGCTACGGCGCCTTCCCGAGCGTCGAGGGCGGAAAGGGCGACGCCGCCGACCTCGTCGGCAACACGAACAACTTCTACTCGGTCCGTAAGTCGACCGAGCACGCCGACGCGATAGCCGAGTTCCTGAAGCTCATGTACTCGGACGAGTTCGTCGAGGCGCACCTCGCCATCGGCAATCTGCCGACCACCACGAACACCACGAAGTTCCTGGACTCCGCCGACAACCCGGAGTATCTGAAGTACCAGTACGACCTGGTGGACAAGGCGCCCGCCTTCCAGCTCTCGTGGGACCAGGCGTACCCGCCGAAGAACATGACGCCCATCTATGTGGCGGTCCAGCAGTTCTTCAACAAGCAACTCGACGCGGACGGCTTCATCAAGGCCATGCAAGCCCTCACGACCGTCCGAGGGTGACGCCTTCCATGGTTGCTCTCGCCACTCCCGTGAAGAACGGGAACCGGGACGGCCGGACCACCGGGCCGAACGGTCCCTCGGCCCGCCGCAGGACCGGCCGGCCCGGTCTCGGCTGGGCGCTGCCCGCCGTCGTGTTCTTCGCGCTGTTCGCCGTCGTGCCACTGGTCCTGGTGGCCGTCCTGTCCTTCACCACCTGGTCGGGCCTGGGCTCACCGGAGTTCGCCGGTCTCGACAACTGGGTCACGCTGTTCCACGACCCGGTGATGATCAAGAGCCTGTGGCTGAGCGTGCTGCTCACCGTCCTGGGGGTGGTCGTCCAGACCCCGCTGAGCATCCTGCTCGGTGTCTGGGCGGCGGGCCCGCAGCGCAACCGGGCCGTGCTGTCGGCGGTCTTCTTCATCCCGCTGCTGCTGTCGGCCACCGCAGTCTCGGTGCTGTGGCGGGCCCTGCTCGACCCGAACTTCGGGGTCCCCTCGGAGGCCGCCTGGCTCTTCGGGGACGGCAATCTGCTGGGCAGCCGTACGGGAGCGGTCGCCGTCCTGGTGCTGGTCAGCACCTGGCAGTTCACCCCGCTGCACGCCCTGATCCATCAGGGCGCGACGCGCGCGATCCCCGCGGTTCTCTACCAGGCGGCGGAGATCGACGGCGCCGGGCGGGTGCGGCAGTTCTTCCACATCACCCTGCCGCAGCTGCGCAACTCCATCATCACGTCGGTGATCCTCATGGTGGTCGGAGGTCTCACCACCTTCGACACGGTGCTGATCCTCACCCAGGGCGGACCGGGCACCGACACCACCATCAGCGCCTACTACATGTACCAAAAGGCCTTCAAGGGCTTCGAGTTCGGCGCGGGCGCGGCCATCGCGCTGCTGCTCGTCCTGGTGGCGACCGCCGTCTCGCTGGTGGTGGTGCGGGTCTCCGGCTTCGACAAAATGGCCGGCACCAAGGAGGGCATGTGACACGCCGCCGCCCCAACTACCTGGCGGGCGTGGGCGTCACGCTGTGGCTGTTCGTCGTCGGCCTGCCGCTGTACGTCATGCTCGGCGCCGGCGTGCAGTCGCGCGCGGACTACAGCGCGGCCGGACCGCTGGCCCTTCCGGACCACGTCACCTTCGCCAACTACCTCGACAGCTTCTCGAACGGCTTCGGCCGCTACTTCGTCAACACCCTGATCGTGACGGCCAGTGTGGTCGCGATCGTCCTGCTCCTCGTGCCGCCGCTGGCGTTCGCGATCGTCCGCAACCGCGGCCGGAGCACGTCCGGTGTCTTCCGGCTGTTCCTGCTGGGTCTCGCGATCCCCGCGCAGGCGGTGATCGTGCCGATGTTCTACGTCATCAGCGAGGCCGGTCTCTACGACAACCTGATCGGCGTCATCCTGCCGACGGCGGCGTTCTGCATGCCGGTCTGCGTGCTCATCCTGACCGGCACCATGCGCGACATCACCGACGACCTCTTCGAGGCGATGGCCATCGACGGGGCGGACGCGCGGCGGGTGTTCCTCCGGCTCGTCCTGCCGCTGTCGAAGAGCGGGCTGTCCACCATCGTGGTGTTCGCCGCGCTCCAGGCGTGGAACGGGTTCCTCTTCCCGCTCGTGCTCACCCAGTCCGAGGAGACCAAGGTGCTCACCCTCGGTCTGTACAACTTCCAGACCCAGTACGGCATCGACATCCCGGCCGTGCTGGCCGCCGTGGTGCTGTCCACCGTGCCCGTCCTGCTCGTCTACCTGTTCGCCCGGCGGGCCCTGGTCCAGGGGCTGATGGGCGTCGGAGGAAAGTGACCGACAACGTGACCACCGACGCCCCCTCGGATACGACCACCGCCGGCGACGGCTCCCGAGCGGTGGCCCGCGCCGCCCGCGTCGAGGAACTGATCGCCGCCATGACCCTGGAGGAGAAGCTGGCCCAGCTGTACGGCCTGTGGGCGGGCGCCTCCCCCGACGGCGCCGAAGTCGCCCCGCACCAGCACGACATGGACGAGCCGCCCGGCCTGGACGAGCTGCTCCCGTACGGACTCGGCCAGCTGACCCGGCCGTTCGGCACCGTCCCGGTCGATCCCGCCCTGGGCGCACTGTCCCTGATGCGTACTCAGGAGCGGATCGTCGCGGGCAACCGGTTCGGCATCCCGGCGATGGCCCACGACGAGTGTCTGGCGGGCTTCGCCGCGTGGGGCGCCACCACCTATCCGGTCCCGCTGGCCTGGGGCGCCGCCTTCGATCCCGGCCTGGTCCGGACGATGGCGGCGGCGATCGGGAGCGACATGCGCTCCGTGGGGGTCCACCAGGGGCTGGCCCCCGTCCTGGACGTGGTGCGCGACGCGCGGTGGGGCCGGGTCGAGGAGACCATGGGCGAGGACCCGTATCTCGTCGGGACCCTCGCCACCGCGTACGTCCAGGGGCTGGAGTCCACCGGACTCGTCGCCACGCTGAAGCACTTCGCGGGCTACTCGGCCTCCCGCGCCGGCCGCAATCTCGCCCCGGTCAGCATGGGGATCAGGGAGCGCGCCGACGTCATCCTCCTCCCCTTCGAGATGGCGGTCAGGGAGAGCGGCGCACGGTCGGTGATGCACGCGTACACCGACACCGACGGCATACCCGGAGCCGCCGACGAGCAGTCGCTGACCGGTCTGCTCCGGGACACCTGGGGCTTCGAAGGCACGGTCGTGGCCGACTACTTCGGCATCGCGTTCCTCAAGTCCCTGCACGGGGTGGCCGCCGACTGGGGCCAGGCGGCGGCCATCGCCCTGACCGCGGGGGTCGATGTCGAGCTGCCCACCGTGAAGACGTTCGGGCGGCCGCTGCGGGAGGCTGTCGCCGCGGGGGAGCTGACGCAGGCGCCGGTCGACCGGGCCCTGCGCCGGGTGCTGACGCAGAAGGCGCAGCTCGGCCTGCTCGATCCCGGCTGGAGCCCGCTGCCGCCGGCCCTGGCGGACGCCGAACTCGACGCGCCGCACCGGCTGCGTGCCACCGTGAGCCTGGACACCGCCGCGCACCGGGACATCTCCCGCCGTCTCGCGGAGCGGTCGGTGATCCTGCTGCGCAACGACGGGGTCCTGCCGCTGGAGCGGCCCGCCCGGATCGCGGTGGTCGGCCCCCAGGCGGACACGCCCACGGCGGTCCTGGGCTGCTACTCCTTCCCCGTGCATGTCGGGTCCCAGCACCCCGGCACCCCGGCGGGGGTGCAACTGCCCACGCTGCTCCAGGGGTTGATGTCGGAGTTCCCCGGATGCGAGATCGTCACCGCGACCGGTTGCGGCATCGACTCGCCGGTCACCGACGGATTCGCCGCCGCACTGCGGGCGGCGCGCGGGGCGGACGTGATCGTCGCGGCTCTCGGTGACCGGGCGGGCCTCTTCGGCCGGGGGACGAGCGGCGAGGGCTGCGACGCGGAGTCCCTGGCCCTGCCCGGCGTACAGCAGCAGTTGCTCGACACCCTGCTGGACACGGGGACGCCGGTGGTTCTCACGCTGCTCGCGGGACGGCCGTACGCGCTGGGTGAGGGGGCCGTCGACGGCGCGGCGGCGATCGTGCAGACGTACTTCCCCGGGCAGGAGGGGGCGCGGGCGGTCGCCGGGGTGCTGAGCGGCCGGGTCGAGCCTTCGGGCCGGCTGCCGGTGAGCGTTCCCCGGCGGCCGGGCGGGCAGCCGTCCACCTATCTGGCGGCGCGGCTGGCGCGGGCGGGCGACTCGTCGAACGTCGATCCGACGCCCGCGTTCGGTTTCGGGCACGGGCTGACGTACACCTCGTTCGTCTGGTCCGGGCTGACCGCCGACAGCGCCGCGCCGACCGACGGTGAGCTGCGGCTGTCCTTCACGGTGCGCAACACCGGTGGCCGGCCGGGGACCGAGGTGGTGCAGCTGTATCTGCACGACCCGGTGGCCTCGGTCGTGCAGCCGGTCCAGCGGCTGGTGGGCTATCTGCGCGTGCCGCTGGAGCCGGGCGAGGCGGCGAGGATCGGCGCCACCGTCCCCGCCGACCTCGCCTCCTTCACCGGGCGGGACGGGCGCCGTGTGGTGGAGCCGGGTGAGCTGGAGCTGCGGCTCGCCGCGTCCAGCACCGACACGCGGCTGACCGCGCGGGTCGCCCTGACCGGTTCCGTACGGGAGGTGGACCACACCCGTGCCCTGCACGCCCGGATACGCCGGGAGGAGGAGTAGATCACTCTGATGCGGGGTCAGTAGAGCTACACAACAGGGCATATGACTTCTCACCATGGGAAATCATCTGCCGGAATTCCGCGCTGCCGCCCGCCGCGTCGCCCGCCGTCAATTCGTCACCCGCACCGGCGCCGCGGCCGTGCTCGCCTTCGCGGCGAACATGCCGGCCGCCGGCGCGGCGAGCGCCCGCCGGCTCAACCCCAGGGACATCGCCAGGAACCCCTTCACGCTGGGCGTCGCCTCGGGCGACCCGCACCCCGACACGGCTCTGCTCTGGACCCGGCTGGCACCCGAGCCGTACACGGCGGACAGCGGGCTGCCCGCCGAGCGGGTCGAGGTGGAGTGGGAGGTCGCCCACGACGAGCGCTTCACCCTGATCGTCAGGAGCGGCACGGCGACCGCCCACCCCGAGTTCCACCACAGCGTGCGCGTCGAGGTCCCGGGGCTGTCGGCCGACCGCTTCTACCACTACCGCTTCCGGGTCGGTACGTGGATCAGCCCGGTCGGCCGCACCCGTACCGCCCCCGCGGCCGGGGCCCTGATCACCCGGCTCAAGTTCGCCACGCTCTCCTGCCAGGCCTACTACCACGGCTATTTCACCGCCTACAAGCACCTGGCCGCCGAAGACCTCGACGTCGTCGTCCACCTCGGCGACTACCTCTACGAGTACGCCGTGACGGCGGAGGGCGGCTCGCGGAAGTACACCGACCGCACGCTCCCCGCGCACTACAACTCGGAGACGGTCACACTGGAGGACTACCGGCTGCGCTACGGCCTCTACAAGTCCGACCCGGACCTGATGGCCGCGCACGCCGCCCACCCCTTCGTCGTCACGTGGGACGACCACGAGACCGAGAACAACTACGCCGACGAGACACCCGAGAACGACGTCCCGCCGGAAGAGTTCCTGCTCCGCAGGGCCGCCGCCTACCGCGCGTACTGGGAGAACCAGCCGCTGCGCGCCCCGCAGCAGCCCTACGGCCCCGACATGCGGCTCTACCGGCGGCTGCACTTCGGACAGCTCGCCCAGTTCGACATCCTCGACACCCGCCAGTACCGCTCCAACCAGGTACAGGGTGCCAACTGGCAGGTGCCGGGCGCGGAGTCGAAGGACCCCGGGCGCACCATGACCGGCGAGACGCAGGAGCGGTGGCTGCTGAACGGCTGGCAGAGCTCGAAAGCCACCTGGAACCTGCTGGCGCAGCAGGTGACGTTCGCCCAGCGCCGTGACAGGCCCGGGGCGGGCTTCAAGCTGTCGATGGACGCGTGGGACGGGTACACGGCCTCCCGCGAACGTGTTCTGGACGGCGCGAAGGCGGCCGGTCTCGACAATCTGATGGTGCTGACCGGAGACGTACACGTCGGCTACGGCTTCGACCTCAAGGCCGACTTCGACGACCCGAAGTCCCGTGTCGTGGGGACGGAGATCGCCACGACATCGGTCAGCAGCGGTATGGACGGCGCGGAGAAGCCGTCCAACTGGTCCAACCTCACGTCGGCGAATCCGCACATGAAGTACTACGACGGGCGCCGGGGATACACGACGTTCACACTCGCGCGGGACCGGGCCACGGTGACGTTCAACACCCTCACCGCCGTGACGAAGCCGGGCTCCGCGCTCACCAGGGCGGCGTCGTTCGTCACGGAGGCCGGTAATCCGGGATTGACACCCTCGTAACGCGGCGGCACGGAAGCCGTCACGACCGGGTGGGATTCTCTCCGGCGGGCCTGACCGGAGTACCGCCCTCTGGTGGCACGGGCTTCTGAGCGACATGCTGTCGCCCGTGCCCACACCTTTTCGGCCAGGGCAGCACGCACGAGCGCATGCGAGCCCGACCGGCCGCCCGACACGGCCAAGACCCTGGATCGAGCTGAGGACTTGAGATCACGGAGCACGGCGGCCGCACCGGCCGCCGAGAGACCGCGAAAGATCAACAGACCCGCCCCACAGGTGAGTTGCTGTGGCAGACTGTCCGCCATGGCTGCGGTGGTGCTCGGGGGTGCGGAATGAGCGAGCCACGGTCGGCTCCGACGATCGGTCAGATCGTGCTCAGCAGACAGCTGCTGGCGCTGCGCGAGAAGGCGGGACTCAGCCGGGAACAGTCCGGTCAGCTGCTGCGGGTCACGGCGGCCACCGTCCGCCGGATGGAGATGGCGGAGGTCGGGCTCAAAGTCCCGTATCTGCAGATCCTTCTTCCCGCGTACGACGTGCCGGACGAAGAGGTCGACGTCTTCCTCCGGCTGGCCGACGAGGCCAACAGGCCCGGCTGGTGGCAGCGGTTCCACGATGTGCTCCCCGACTGGTTCAGCGGCTACGTCAGCCTCGAAGAGGCCGCGACGACCATGCGCTGCTACGAGCCGCACTTCGTGCCGGGGCTGCTCCAGACCGAGGAGTACGCGCGGCACATCCTGACCGCCGGCGCCCTCGGACAGCAACTGTCCGACCCGTCCCGTGTCGAACGCCAGGTCGCGCTGCGGCTGGAGCGCCAGGCGCTGCTGACCCGTACCGACGCGCCCGTCTTCTGGGCCGTACTGGACGAGACCGTGCTGCGCCGCCACGTCGGGTCGCCGGAGGTGATGCGCGCCCAGGTCGACCGGCTGCTCGAAGCGAGCGAACTGCCCAACGTGACGCTCCAGATCGCCGAGTTCGCCGCCGGCCATCATCCCGGCACATACAGCCCGTTCGTCCTGTTCCGCTTCGGCATCCCCGAGGTGCGGGACATGGTCTACATCGAGTATCTGACCGGCGCGCTCTATCTCGACGAGGACGCCGAGGTCTCCGAGCACATGGAGGCCATGGACCGGATGGTGGCCCACGCGGAGTCCGCGAGCCGTACGAGACAGGTGCTGTCCGACTTCCGCGACGCGCTGTGACCGGCGGAAGACGGCACCGGGCCGTCACCGGTCCGGTACTCCTCGTACGAACCACCCCCCACTCCTGATCAGACAGCCGACGGAGCACCCCATGAACGCAGGTTCGCCGAAGTCCCAGGTCGACACGGGCAGGCCCCACCCGGCGCGGGTGTACGACTGGCTCCTGGGCGGCAAGGACAACTACGCCGTCGACCGGGCCGTCGGGGAGCGGCTGCCCGACCTGGGGAAGCGCAGTGCCAGGCAGAACCGCGCCTTCATGCACCGCGCCTCCGCGTGGCTGGCCGGCCGGGGTGTCGACCAGTACCTCGACATAGGCACCGGCATCCCGACCGCGCCGAACCTCCACCAGATAGTCCAGGAGATCAATCCGAAGGCCCGGGTCGTCTACACGGACAACGACCCCATCGTGCTCCGGCACGCCGAAGCGCTGCTGTTCAGCACGGCGGAGGGCGCGACCGACTACATCCAGGCGGACGTGCGCGAGCCCGAGGCGATCCTCGACCACGCGCGCGGGCACCTGGACTTCGACCGGCCCGTGGCCGTGTCGCTGATCGCGCTGATGCACTTCATCCCGGACGGCGACGGCCCGTACGAGATCACCCGCGCCCTCCTCGACGCGCTCGCGCCCGGCAGTTATCTGATGCTCTCCCACGGCACCTTCGACTTCCACCCGGAGCTGGAGGCCCAGATCACCGGGACCTACGGCAAGGGCGGAATCGAGCTGAGCTTCCGCACCCGCGACGAGGTGGCGCGGTTCTTCGACGGTCTCGACCTCGTCGAGCCCGGACTCGTCACCGGCCCCGAGTGGTACAAGGACACGGCCGCGCCGGAGCCCGAGGACAACGCCCTCTACGCCGGAGTCGCCCGCCTCCCGTGACTGGGTGACCATGGGGGGTGGTGCCTATCGCGGGAGGAGGCCCCCATGCCTTATCCGGAACGCTACGAGCTGGTCTTCGAGGAACCGACGCCCCCGGCGGACCCGGTCGGCCCGGCCCCACGCGAGGGCGTCGAACGGGACGCGGTGACGGTCCGGCGTACGGCCAGGGCCGGGGCGGGCGGCTTCCCGGTGTACGAGGACGAGACGGGCATCGTGCGTGCGGAGATCAGCGACCGGGGCGAGGTACGGATGCTGGCCAGCGGAGGCCAGCAGGCGCTCAGCACACCGGTGACGGCGCGGTCGCTCGACGCGTGAACGGCCCGGCCCCGTCCCCCGGTGATCACCGGGGGACGGCTTTCCCACGGGGCCCGGTCCACACGACCGGATTCACAGGACCGGATTCACAGGGGCGTACGCAGACCGGAGAGGCCGTCGCGCCAGGCCGGGAGCAGCTTCTCGGCGAGGCGCGCGTCCAGCACGCCCGTCGCGTCGACGCCGAAGGCCACGTCCGTCTCCAGCCACGGCTCCTCCTCCAGCAGCCCGCCGACGACCTCGCGGCGGACGAGCTGTTCGTGGGTCCCGTCGCCCGCCACGTGCTCGGCGTAGAAGTGTTCGGCCGCCTCCCCCGCGTCCACGCGCCGCATCGCCTCCGCCAGCCGGCGGGACGCGGGCGACGAGACCACCTCGACGGCGGCGAAGTGCCCGACCAGCGCGCCGCGGAGCGCACGGTGCAGGCCGAACATCGACATCAGGTTGACGCTCGCCAGCATCTCCCCCGTCGCCATGTCGACGTACCGGCCGTAGGTCGTGTCCAGGCCGAGATCCGTCATGAGGGCGGCGTAGAGCCGTGAGTGCATCCGGTCCGCCCGTCCCGCCCCGAACTCGCCGAACTCGACCGCGACCATCGCCGCTTTGGCGCGGCCCCGCAGCCGGGGGATCACCCAGGCGTGCGGGTCGGCCTCCTTCAGGTGGTAGACGGAGCGCTGGGCGGCGTACTCACGCAGGTGCCACAGCTCGCCCTCGTCCCTGAGGTAGTGGGACGTGCTCGCGCCGTCCGGCGATTCGACCAGGAGGTCGGCGAGCGCCTCGTCGACGTCGGTGCGGCGTTTGGTGTCCGCGCGCAGCACGTCGAGGAAGCGGCGTTCGAGGTCGGCGCGGAAGGCGAGCAGCGCGGGGTCCCACTCCCAGGCGGGGTCGACGCCGCAGAATCCGCGGTAGTGCAGTTCGTAGCAGAGGTAGAGCGCGAGGTGCAGGTCCTCGCCGTACGGGGCGGCGTCGTCGGCCGTCCCGCTCGGTGGGAGAGGGGTCCCGGAACCGGGGCGGCCACGCAGGGCACGTACGACTCCGTAACTGAGGTCGCCACGGCCCGTCGGCAGAGCGGGCCCGGTCGGCCGGACGTCGGCGTTCTCCACTGACTTCACTCCTTGACCTGATCGAACTGATCAGCGTGCTCGGTTCGATCATTCTCGCCGCTTTGCCCGGCCTGTCCCCGTTCGCGGGCGGCCAAGCGGTGACCACCCCCGGACCGTGGGTAACGGCCCGTCCCGCCTCGTGCCCGCCCGTCGGCGCCGCCCCTTTCCGGTACGCCGGACGGGCGCGCCCGCACGGCCCCCGCGCGGTCCCGGCGCGGCGGGGGTGTGCCGCCGTTCGGGTGATCCGGACCCGTCGGTCAGCGTGCCGGCAGGGCGTTCAGCCACTCGGTCAGCAGGCCGTTGACCTCGTGGGCGCGCTCCTGCTGCACCCAGTGCCCGCAGCCTTCGATGATGTGCGAGGAGACCAGGCCGGGAAGGGTGGTGGGGAAGTTCCGCACGGCGTCCGCCATCCACGCGAGGGAGGCGTCGAGGCCGCCGCCGATGAAGAGGGAGGGCTGTGTGAGCGGGGCGCCGTACCAGGCGGCCAGGTCCGCCCAGTCCCGGTCGACGTTGCGGTAGCGGTTGAGCGCCCCGGTCGGTCCGGTCCGCTCGAACTCGCCCGCGTAGTGGTCGAGGTCGGCCTCCGAGAGCCAGGCGGGCAGCGGGCCGGTGGGGAACCGGTCGCGGAGCCTGCCGCCGGGCGGCACGAAGAAGAGGTTCCCCTCACCGTCGGGCGGCAGCGTGTCACCCGAGATCCCGGTGTAGAACCCGGCCAGCCAGCCGCGGATGTCGGGCTCGATCTCGGCCTCGGCGCGGCCGGGGGTCTGGAAGTAGCTGACGTAGAACTCCTCGTCGCCGCCGATCCGCGCGAACGCCTCGGTCGGGCGGGGGCCGCCGCGCGGCGCGTACGGAACGCTGAGGAGCGCCGCCGCGGTGAACATGTCGGGGCGAAGCAGGGCCGAGTCGGCGGCGATGTTCGACCCCCAGTCGTGGCCGACGATCGTCGCCGTCTCCTCTCCGAGGGCGTGTACGACTCCGACGTTGTCGGCGACGTGGGCGAGCATCCGGTAGTCCTCGACGGCCGGGGGCTTGGAGGAGCGTCCGTAGCCGCGTACGTCGATGGCCACCGCGCGATAGCCGGCGGCGGCGAGCGCGGGGAGCTGGTGGCGCCAGGAGTACCAGGACTCGGGGAAGCCGTGGACCATGAGGACGAGGGGGCCGGTGCCCTGTTCCACCAGGTGGATACGGCCGCCGGGAACCTCCACCAGGCGGTGCTCGGCGCCCGGCGGAGTGATGGTGGTGGTTGCCGTGGACGGCGTGGTGGGGTCCGGCATGGGTCCTCCTCGGGGTGATCGTTTCCGCTCACCATCATTCGGCGGTCGCCGCGCGCGGACCAAGAGAACTTGCCGGACCGGCAAGCCGGGCCGGCCGCGGACCGTCGTCGACCGGGCCCTGCGTAGGGTGCGTTTCCATGTCGGATCGACGGGTCGAATCAGTGGGGGCGGGCGCGGGCGTGGGGACGGATCTCCATCTGGAGCTGAGCGGACGGGGGCCGCGTAGGGAGCAGTTGATGCTCGCCCTGCGGGACGCCATCACCTCGGGCCGGCTGGCGCCGGGCACACGGCTGCCGCCGTACCGCACGCTCGCCGTGGACCTGGGCATCGCCCGTAACACCGTCGGCGAGGCGTACGCCGAGCTCGTCGCCGAGGGCTGGCTCACCGCACGCCAGGGGTCGGGCACCCATGTCGCGTCGCGCGCCACGCCGCTGCCGGTCGCCACGGGCCGCGCCCGCCCTTCCGCGCCGGCCGCGCCCGCGGTGGCGTACGACTTCATGCCGACGTCGCCGGACGCCTCCGCGTTCCCCCGGTCCGCGTGGCTGACCTCGGCGCGCCGCGCGCTCAACGCCGCTCCCAGTGACGCGTTCGGCGTCGGCGACCCCCGGGGGCGTATCGAACTGCGCACGGCGCTCACCGAATATCTCGCCCGCGCCCGCGGGGTGCGCACCGCGCCCCACCGGATCGTCGTCTGCGCCGGTTTCGCCCACGCCCTGCGCGTCTTCGGGGAGGTGCTCGACGGGACGGTGGCCGTCGAGTCGTACGGGCTCGCCTTCCACCGTTCGCTGCTCACCGGTGCCGGGCTGCGCACCGTGCCGCTGGCCGTGGACGCCGACGGCGCGCGGACCGCCGAACTGGGCGCGGTCGACGCGCGGGCCGTACTGCTCACGCCCGCCCACCAGTTCCCGACGGGGGGCCCGCTGCGTCCGGAGCGGCGGACGGCGGCCGTGGACTGGGCGCGCGCCACGGGGTCGGTGGTGCTGGAGGACGACTACGACGGCGAGTTCCGTTACGACCGGGAGCCGGTCGGCGCCGTGCAGGGGCTCGATCCCGACCGGGTGGTCTATCTGGGGTCCACGAGCAAGAGCCTCTCCCCCGCGCTGCGGCTGGGGTGGATGGCGCTGCCGGAGGGTCTCGTGGACGACGTCCTCGCCGTCAAGGGCAGCCGCGAGATGTGGACCGGAGTCTCCGACCAGCTCACCCTCGCCGACTTCATCGCCCGCGGCGCGTACGACAGACACGTACGTCTCATGCGGCGCACGTACCGGCGGCGGCGCGACCGGCTCGTCGCGGTCCTCGCCGAGCGGGCACCGCACATCGGGGTCAGCGGCATCGCGGCCGGACTGCACGCGGTGCTGGATCTCCCGCCGGGCACCGAGCAGGACACGGTGCGGGCGGCCGGCCGGCTGGGCCTCGCGCTGGCGGGGCTCGGCGCCTTCCGGCACCCGGAGAGCGCCGTGGAGGCGCGCGACGGTCTGGTGATCGGCTTCGGCGCCCCACCCGATCACGCGTTCGACGGCGCGCTGCGGGCGTTGTGCGCGGCGCTGCCGCCGGCCCCGTAGGCACCATCCCCCGCACCGAATGATGACACCACATGGTGCAACCGGTCTCCGGTTGCTATGGTCGGTCGCATGACCGCCATGACGCTCCGTATCCCGGACGAGATCAACGCATCGATCAAGGCGGGGGCGGCAGCCGCCGGTCTGTCCCTCAACGCCTACATCGTGCGCGCCGCCCAGCGGCAGGCCGTGCTCGACTCCGCCCGCCGGCTCGCGTCGCTCGGCTTGGGCGACGACCTGAGCGGCGAGGGCGACACCCTGTGAAACGTGGTGAGATCTGGACGCTCGGTGACGGGCGCAACGTCCTGATCGTCTCGCTGGACGGTCTGGAGGAGGCGTACGGCGCGGTGCTCACCGTCGTGCTGCACGACGCCGGGCGCTACCCGGACACCGCGATGTCCGTGGTGATCGACCACCCGCTGCCTTCCACCGCCGTGGCGGTCAACCTCCAGCAGTTGAGGGTCACGCGCTTCGACGGCGGGAAGATGCTCGGCCCTGTCGACACGGCGGTGATGGAACGCGTCAGCCAGGCGCTGCGGGCGGTGCTCGACCTCTGATCCCCGGTGGGTTCACGCTGCGGCGAGAGAGCCGGTGAGCCCCGTGGCGGGCGCTCACCGGCTCTCGCCGGCTCTCGTCGGCCGTCGGAGGACCTACGGTCAGGGCTGCGCCGTCAGCCGGAAGGTCTGGTTGGCCGCTTCCGTGCAGGGCTGCTGGGTGAGCGTGGCGCCGTTCGCCGTACCGCCGCTCACCGTCAGGCACTTGTTGCTGTGTCTGGCGGCGAACCGGTAGCGGTCGGTGGTCCCGATCCGCTGCGCCTGCCACTGCTGGTTGGTGGCACCGGTGTAGCTCCACAGATGCGCGCGGGCGCCGTCGGCGGTGGCACCGGCGCCCCCGTCGATGTCCCACACCTTGCCGGCGTGCCGGTTGACGACCTGGTGGTAGCCGTCACTGGTGGGTCTGAACTGCCAGGTCTGGTTGTTGGCCGCGGGCGCGGAGCAGGACCACTGCTGGAGTCCGGTGCCGTCCGCCGTACCCCAACCGGTCGCGTCGAGGCACGCGTTGCTGCCGCTGTTGACGACCTGGTACCACTTCGCCGGGTCGATGGCGCCGTTGCCGGGATTGCCGGTGTCGGTGCCCGTCCACACGAGGGTGGCGACGGCACCGGCCGGCAGCGTGTACGTGGCCGAGCGCCCGGCGTCCGTGACGGAGAACGTCCGGGCCGCGCCCGCGCCGTTCACGACGTACGCCGCCTTGCTGCCGTCCGGGTTCTGCCAGACGACGTTCTGTACGCCGCCCGCGCCCTGGCTGGTGGAGCCGATGCGTGTGGCGCCGGGCTTGACGAACTTGGTCAGATGGCCCAGGACGTAGTACTCGGCGTTGCGCGTGACCGTGTTGCCGTTGATCTCGACCACGCCGTTGCAGCGGGTGGTGCAGTGGCCCTGGTGGGGGCCGCCGGCCTGGTTCAGCGCGAGGTTCCACATGATCGTGGTCTCGCCGCCGTTGCGCATGTTGGCCACGACCAGGTTCTCGGCGTGCCACTTCAGCGTGTCGGCGAAGGTGCTGGCCGGGTTGTCGCTGTCGGTGCCCGAGCACTCGGTGAAGAACACCCGCTTGCCTGCCTGCCTGATCTGCGACTGGCTGGTGGGCTGGCCGCCGTAGCAGTGGAACGCCGCGCCAATCACGCGGTTCATGCCCGGCGTCTCGGAGAAGACCTGGAGCGGGTAGTTCGGGTGGTCCCAATTGTGGTCGTACGCGAGGAGGTTGGTCGGCAGGTTCGCCGCCGTCAGGGTGCGGTCGAGCACCTTGAAGAACGCCGCCTGCTCCGAGGCGGTCATGCTCATCGACGGATAACTCGTCGCGAACTCGGGCTCG
Organism: Streptomyces panacea; assembly: GCF_040560175.1. NCBI lineage: Bacteria > Bacillati > Actinomycetota > Actinomycetes > Kitasatosporales > Streptomycetaceae > Streptomyces > Streptomyces panacea. Next base: position 29,977 of record NZ_JARJHW010000012.1, on the reverse strand, counting down.
TTCTGCACCGTGAGGTCGGTGAGTTTGAGGCCCTGCTGCTGGTATCCCTGGATGGCCTTCACCAGGTAGTCGGCGTAATTCTGGTAGCGGTCGGTGCGCAGACTGCCGCCGTTGAGGCTGTTGTTCGTCTTCATCCACGCGGGCGGTGTCCACGGGCTGCCCATGAAGCGGATGGCGGGATTGATCGACACGGCCTGCTTGAGGACGGGGATGATCGCCTCGTGGTCACGGCCGAGGTTGAAAGACCCCTGGTTGTCCTCGTAGGTGTAGGCGGCGCCCTGGTTGAAGTCGGTGCCACCCAGCGGCTGGCGCAGATAGCCCAGGCCGATGCCGTCGCCCTGGGCGGAGAACAGCGAGGTCATCAGCGCGTTCTTCTGTGCCTGCGGAAGCTGGTTGATCAGATGCCCGGCCGCGCCGGTCACCGAGGCGCCCGCCCCGGTGAACTGCTGCTCGCGCTGCGCCGGGTTGACGTTGATGTCGACGGCCTGTGGCGTGGAGTTGAAGGTGATCTGGCCGTCCGAGGCCAGCTTGCGGCTCCCGTCGGCCGTGGAGATCCACACCTGGGCGGTGGGGTCGGCGGCCTGTGCGGTGCCGGACGAGGTGAGTCCGAGGCCGGCGCCCAGCGTGAGCGCGCTCAGTGCGACGACGGTTTTGCGAACGACGTTTCTGTGCAGGGTTCTTCGCATACGTGGGGGCTCCTGCCGGTTCGTGTGTCGAACGAATCACCCGCGGCCCCGGGGCGTCCCGCGCCGTGGCCGGGTGGCGCATCGGCGACATGAAAGCACGCTTACTAAGTACTTAGTAAGTCATCGTGCCGAACTTGTTCCAGGCGGAGTTCCACCGGGCGCCCGAGGCCCTGACCGTGATCCGGAGCGCCGTAGACTGCGCCCGGTGAGCAACAGACGAGCGGGGGAACGGGGCGGCGCGGCGGCCGGGCCTGTCCAGCCGCGTACGCCGCGCAGCCCGGGGGCACGGCAGCGGCGCGAGGAGATCCTGCGTATCGCCATGGAGACGTTCGCGGCGCGCGGCTACAACAACGCGTCACTGGCGGAGATCGCGGATCGCGCGGGGCTCACCCAGGCGGGCGTACTGCACTACTTCCGGTCCAAGGAGCTGCTGCTCACCAGCGTCCTCGAACTGCGGGACCAGACCGACATAGAGCAGCTCGGCCCCGACCGCCCCCGCGGTCTCGCCTTCCTGCGGCATCTGATCGACACCTCGCGCCGCAACTCCGAGCGGGAGGGCATCGTACGGCTGTACGCGGTGCTCTCCGCGGAGAGCGTCACCGACAGTCACCCGGCGCAGGAGTACTTCCGCAACCGGTACACCGGGCTGCGGGCCTTCGTGGTGGACGCGCTGCGTGAGGCGGCCGAACTGGGTGAGGCGCGCGAGGACCTGGACGTCGAGAACGTCGCGAACGCCATCATCGCGGTGATGGACGGGCTTCAGGTCCAGTGGCTGCTGTCGCCGGAGTCGGTGGACATGGCCGCGTCGACGGAGCGCGTGGTGTCGTCGCTGCTGGCGTCGATCGCGCCCGCGCGGGACTGACGGCCGGCCCGATCCACCGCCGGGCGCCGCTCACTTCTCGGTGGGCCGGGCGCGTACGTGCATCTTCTCCCCCTGCCGGCCGAAGATGGTGAGGAATTCCACCGCCTCCGTGCCCGCGCTCGCCCACCCGTGCGGGGTGCGGGTGTCGAACTCGGCGGCCTCCCCGGCGCCCAGCACCAGATCGTGCTCGCCGAGGCGCAGCCGGAGCCGGCCGGCCAGGATGTAGAGCCATTCGTAGCCCTCGTGCGTGCGCTGTTCCAAGTCCCCGGTCTGCTGGGGGCCTGCCGGGATGATCTGTTTGTACGCCTGGAGCCCGCCGAGATGGCGGGTGAGCGGCACGAAGGTCATGCCGTACCGCGTGAAGGACCGCAGATGGACCCGGGGGTCACCGGTCGGGGGCGCGTCCACCAGCTCGTCGAGTTGCACGCCGTACGCCTTGGCGAGCGGCAGGAGCAGTTCGAGGGTCGGTTTGCGTCCGCCGGACTCCAGGCGGGACAGCGTGCTGACCGAGATCCCGGTCGACTCGCTCAGCAGGGCCAGTGTCGTACCCCGATCGCGACGCAGGGCGCGCAGGCGCGGGCCCACGCCGTTGAGGACGGTCGAGAAGTCGTCGTCAGCCATGGTTCCATTTGCCACCTCGGCAAGTAATTTTGTCAAACCGCGACGGGTGGACGGAGCATCTCCAGCAGATGGAGGTGCTTCGCATGAAGGCACGAAAAGTAGATTTCGATGTCGTGGTGATCGGTGGCGGACCCGCCGGGCTGAGCGGGGCGCTGACCCTGGCGCGGGCGCGCCGCTCGGTGCTGGTGATCGACGCCGGCGAGCCGCGCAACGCCCCGGCGTCCGCTGTCCACAACTACCTGGGCCGGGAGGGCGTCGCCCCTGGCGAGCTGCTCACCGTGGGACGCGAGGAAGTGGCGCGCTACGGAGGCGAGTTCCTGGCCGGGCGGGTCGCGACGGCCAAGGGATCGGCGGCAGACGGATTCCGCGTCGTACTCGAAGAGGGCGCGGACGTGGCCGAGGTGACGGCGAGCAGGCTGCTGGTGACCACCGGGCTGGTCGACGAACTGCCGCCGGTCCCGGGTGTCGCCGAGCGCTTCGGGCGCGAGGTGCTGCACTGCCCGTACTGCCACGGATGGGAGGTGCGCGACGCGCCCATCGGCATCCTGGCGACCGGGCCGCTCGCCGTGCACCAGGCCCAGATGTGGCGGCAGTGGAGCGATGACGTGACGCTGTTCCGGCACACCGCGCCCGATTTCGACGACGAGCAGTACGAGCAACTCGCCGCGCGTGACATCGCCGTCGTGGACGGGGAGGTCGCCGCCCTGGAGGTGACGGACGACCGGCTGACCGGCGTCACACTGGCCGACGGCCGGGTGATCGCGGTCCGTGCGGTGGTGGTCGCGCCGCTGTTCACCGCGCGCGGAGGGGTCCTCGCGGATCTGGGGGCGGCCGCGGTCGACCGGGAGATGGCCGGTCACGTGGTCGGCAGCTACGTCCCCGTCGACCCTGTCGGCGCCACCTCCGTACCCGGTGTGTGGGCGGCTGGCAACGTCGCCGATCCGGCGGAGGTCGTCATCGGCTCCGCGGTGGCGGGGCTGCGGGCGGCGGCCGCGATCAACGGGGACCTGACCGCCGAGGAGACGCGGTGGGCGGTCGAGGCGCGGCGCGGCGCCGCGGGCGGTCCGGCGTGATCGACACAGGTGACAGAGGCGACAGCGGTGACAGCGCACGGGACCGGCTCGGCGAAGGAGAAGCGGTAATGACCCACAGCCACACCTCGACGGACAACGGCGGCGACGGCACCGACGGCACCGACGGGGGCACGAACGAGGAGTTCTGGGACTCGCGTTACGGCGAGAGCGACCGTATCTGGAGCGGGAACCCGAACACGGTCCTCGTCCGGGAGGTCGCCGATCTGACACCCGGCCGGGCCCTGGACCTGGGCTGCGGCGAGGGAGCCGACGCGATCTGGCTGGCCGCCCGGGGCTGGCGGGTCACCGCAAGCGACATCTCCGGGGTCGCCCTCGCCAGGGCGCGGCGGCACGCCGCCGATGCGGCCGAGGGCGTCGCCGACCGTATCGACTGGCAGCGGCACGACCTGGGGGTGTCCTTCCCCGCCGGGACGTTCGATCTGGTCTCGACGCACTTCCTGCACACACCGGGCGACATGCCGCGCGAGGAGATCCTGCGGGCCGCCGCGTCGGCCGTCGCACCCGGCGGCGTGCTCCTGATCGTCGGACATTCCGGACTCCCGTCCTGGGAGCCCGTCCCCCACCCCGAGGTGCGCCTCCCGACACCGGACGAGGTCGTCGAATCGCTCCAACTGGCCGACGGGGAGTGGGAGGTGCTGCTCAGCGAGGAGCACGAGCGGATCCAGATCCGGCCCGACGGGCAGCCGGGCACGCGTACGGACAACGCCGTGAAGATCCGCCGCCGCGCGGTGTGACGGGCCTCGCGTACTGACCGCCGGGCGGGCCGCTCAGCCCGTCCGGCGGTCGAGGACATCCTCCAGCGCCGTCCGCAGGCCGGCGGCGTCGCGGTGGAGCACCCCGGTCATTCCGAGCGCGACGGCGGCGGCCACGTTCTCCCGGCGGTCGTCCACGAAGAGGCAGCGGTCCGCGCTCACGCCGGCGTGCTCGACGGCGATCTCGAAGATACGGCGGTCCGGCTTGGCCACGCCCACACGGGAGCTGTTGACGACACTGTGCGCGAGGCCGGTCAGCCCGAGGCGGGCCAGGTCCTCGTCGAGCCAGAGCGTCGCGTTGCTGACGAGCACCAGCGGGCAGCGCTCCCGGACCCGCCGGAGCAGGCCCACGACCGCCTCGTCCACCCGGAAGTCGGCCGTACTGAACGCGTGCGCCAGGGTCTCGGCCTCGTACGGCGACACCCGCGGCAGCAGGCCCCGGGCGATCGAGTCCGCCCACTGTCCGCGGGTGATCCCGCCGAGCAGCAACGGCAGATCGTTCTCCGGGGCGTATCCGACGGACGCCGTGGTGCCCTCCGGCAGTCCCGCCGCGCGCTCAAGACGCGTCACCTCGGACGTGTCGTAGAAGCGGATGACGCCGTCGATGTCGCACAGCACGGCGTCGAACCCCGGCCGGCCGGCTCGTACCTCAGGTGCTCCCCTGCCCACAGCCCTCACCCCTGTCCACCGATCCCCCGCCCGTGTGGGCCCGTTCGTCGAGCGTGGGGCCTCCACGTACGCGCGCACAAGCGGGCAGGTGCCGTCCGCCCGCCGGACCAGTGCGAGTTGAGCGGGCGAGAGGTCGGGCGGGCGTGTCACCAGCGGCGCGTTCCCGCCGGCGAGCGGGCTTCGCCGCCCGACCTCGGTTCGTGGCGGGAGACACGAGCGCGCCGCTCCTCTTGTCACCGCGCTGTTATATTAGCGCTGTGACATCTTCCGATCCCACCTCGGTGCCCGACCCCTGGCAGCCGCTGCACACGTTGCTCGCCGCCATGGACGCCGAGATCGAGCAGGTCTACGTCGCGCGCGGCATCGAAGGCGTGCGTCCGCGCTTCGCCTATCCGCTGATCCGGCTCGCCCACAGCGGACCGCTGACCATCCGCGAGCTCGCGGAGTCCCTGAACCGCTCGCACTCCGCCATCAGCCAGACCCTCACCGCCATGCGCAAGGAAGATCTGGTCACCTCCGAGCCGGGGCCCGACGCCCGTACCCGGCGGATCGATCTGACGGAGCGCGGCCGGTCGCTCGTACCGTTCCTGGAAGCCGAGTGGCGCGCCACCCACGCGAGCGTCGCCGAGCTGGACGCCGAGATCCCGTACGCGCTGACCACCGTGGTCGAGGAGCTGCGGCGGGCCCTCGACCGCCGGTCGATGCGACAGCGGATCCTGGACCATCTCGTCGAGCCGCGGTGAAGGCACCCGCCCGGTTCGTCGACACCCGCCCGCTGCGCGGCAGTCGGCCGTTCCGGGACCTGTGGATCGGCTCGCTGGCATCCCAACTCGGCGGTCAGATAGCCACGGTGGCCGTGCTGGCTCAGGTCTGGGAGCTGACCGGCAGCCCGGTGGGCACCGGCGCCATCGGGCTCGTCACCGGCCTGGCGACACTGGTCTTCGGGCTGCTCGGCGGCACGTTGGCGGACGCTGTCGACCGCCGTACGGTCGTACGGGCCGCCACCGGCGGCCAACTGCTGGCCGCCGCCGGGCTGTGCGCCCAGGCTCTGGCGGGCAACCGGGACGTCGTGCCGCTGCTCGCACTCGTCGCCGCGGGGGCCGCCTGTGGCGCGCTCGGCGCGCCTGCCCGGCGTACCTTCCCGGTCCGGCTGCTGCCCGCCGACCAGGTCGCGGCCGGGCTCGCGCTGACCAACATCTCCTTCCAGGCGGCGATGCTGGCCGGGCCCGCGCTGGCCGGGCTGGTCATCGCCCGGTGGGACTTCCCCGCCGCGTACGCCGCACAGGCGGTGGCCGTCGCGATCTCGATGCTCGCGGTGATCCGCCTCCCGCCCATGCGTCCCGAGGGCGCCGGCGCGGCCGGCGGCAAGCGCCGGGCGCGGCGCGGCGGCTGGCGGGTCGTCCTGCGCCGTCCGACGCTGTGGGGCGTGCTGGCCACCGACCTGTCCGCGACGCTGCTCGCGATGCCGGTCGCGCTGTTCCCGCTGGTCAACGAGGCCCGCTTCGGCGGCGACCCGCGGACCCTCGGTCTGTTCCTGTCGGCCGTCGCGGTCGGCGGGATCACGGCAGGCCTGCTCTCCGGCACGGTGACGCGGCGGCGCGGCGCCGGCCTCGTCCAAATGGCCGCGGCCGGCCTCTGGGGCCTGGCACTGGCCGGCTTCGGCCTGGCCGGGCCGCTGTGGCTGGCGCTCGGCTGTCTGGCCGTGGCCGGGGCCGCCGACACGGTGTCCGTGATCACCCGTAGCGCGCTGATCCAGTTGGAGACCCCGGACGCGTACCGGGGGCGGGTCTCCTCCGTGGAACACGTCATCGGCGTCGCGGGCCCGGAGCTGGGCAACTTCCGCGGCGGTCTGCTCGCGTCGGCGACCTCCGCTCCCTTCTCCCTGGTCGTCGGCGGTCTGTCCGCCACGTTGGCGATCGCCGTCGTGGCGGCGCTGAACGCCCCGCTCCGCGCCTACCGCACACCGTCTCCCGCAACGCCCGCGCCGGCCGGGCCGCCCGCCGCCGAACCGACCTCGATCGCGCAGGCGTGAGCCCCGGCCGTGGTGGCGCTTCTACCGCCCGTCGGTCACCGCGTCCCCCGAGGTGGCGGCGGCGAGACTGCCGCTGCGCGTGAGTTTCGCGTACCAGTGGGCGCTGGCCTTGGGGATGCGCCGCTGGGTGGCGTAGTCGACGTACACGGTGCCGAAGCGCCTGCTGTAGCCGTAGCCCCACTCGTAGTTGTCGAGCAGCGACCACAGGAAGTAGCCCCGCACGTCGGCTCCCGACTCGATGGCGCTGTGTACGGCGGCGAGGTGGTCCCGCAGATAGTCGATCCGCTCCGGGTCGTGGACCTCGCCGTCGGGGTTGGCGTAGTCGTCGAACGCCGCACCGTTCTCGGTGATCATCAGCGGCAGTTCCGGGTGGTCCCGACGCACCCGCATGAGCAGTTCGTACAGGCCCTGCGGGTCGATCGTCCAGCCCATGGCGGTCCGGGGTCCCGGCGTCTGGTGGAAGGCGACGTCGTCGGCGGCCGGCCACGGACTGTGGTCGCTCACGCCGTGTCCGTCCGACCGGTGGGCGGGCGGACCCTCGTGGCGGGAGACGAGCGTCGGCGAGTAGTAGTTGACGCCGAGGAAGTCCAGCGGCCTGTTGATGAGCGCGGTGTCGCCGTCCCGGACGAACGACCAGTCGGTGAGCGACGAGGTGTCGGCCACGACGTCCTCGGGATACGCGCCGTCCAGCATGGGTCCCGTGAAGATCCGGTTGGCGAGGCCGTCGATCCGGCGGGCCGCGTCGCGGTCGGCCGCGCTGTCGGTCAGGGGCCGTACGTGGTGGAGGTTGAGCGTGACGGAGAGCCGCGCGTCCGCCGGGAGCCGGTCGCGCAGCGCCTGGACCGCGAGTCCGTGGCCGAGGTTGAGGTGGTGGGCGGCGCGCAGCGCGTCGACGGGGTCGGTACGGCCGGGGGCGTGGACCCCGGAGCCGTAACCCAGGAACGCGCTGCACCAGGGCTCGTTCAGCGTCGTCCACGTCTTGACGCGGTCGCCGAGCGCGTCCCCGACGAGAGCCGCGTACTCGGCGAAGCTCTCCGCCGTACGGCGCTCGGGCCAGCCGCCCGCCTCTTCCAGATGCTGCGGAAGGTCCCAGTGGTAGAGGGTGACGACCGGTTCGATGCCCTTGGCGAGCAGGTCGTCGGTGAGGCGGCGGTAGAAGTCGAGCCCTTCTTGGGAGGCGGGGCCGCTGCCGGTGGGTTGTACGCGCGGCCAGGACACCGAGAAGCGGTAGGCGCCGACGCCGAGGTCGGACATGAGGGCGGTGTCCTCGCGCCAGCGGTGGAAGTGGTCGGCGGCGATGTCGCCGGTGTCGCCGTTACGGACCTTGCCGGGGGTGCGGGAGTAGACGTCCCAGATGGAGGGGGTGCGGCCGGCTTCCCGTGCGGCGCCCTCGATCTGGTAGGCGGCTGTCGCGGTGCCCCAGAGGAACTCGGGCGGAAAGACTCGTACGGAGGGGGATGTGGCCACGAGGGTCCCTTTCAGGAGTTGAACTGTGAGCCGTGTGCGGTGTGTTGCGTGGGGAGGTACGCGGGCGCGGCTGTGCGCGGGAGGGTGCGCGTGGGGCAGGGGATCTCAGGGCCGGGTCAGCCCTTGACCGCCCCCTGCATGATCCCGCCGACTATCTGGCGGCCGAAGACGATGAACATCACCAGCAGCGGCAGGGTGCCGAGCAGCGCGCCGGCCATGATCACGGACTGGTCGCGCACATAGCCCGCGCTGAGCTGGGTGAGGGCGACGGGGACCGTGGGGTTGGTCATGTCGAGCGCGATGAACGGCCAGAAGAAGTCGTTCCACGCGTGCACGAACGTGATCATGAAGAGCACGGCCATGGGCGGGCGGGCGATCGGCAGGACGATGCTCCAGAAGATACGGAGCGAGTGCGCGCCGTCCAGGCGCCCCGCCTCGATGAGTTCGTCGGGCAGCGCCTCCTTGAGGTACTGCCGCATGAAGAACACCCCGACGGCGCTGACCAGCGTCGGGAAGATGACCGACGGAAGCGTCTGCCCCCAGCCCAGCTCGGCCATCATCATGAACAGCGGTACGACTCCGAGTTGCGGCGGCACCATCATCGTCCCGATGACCAGCAGCAGTAGGAGGTTGCGTCCCCGGAAGCGCAGCTTGGCGAACGCGAAGCCGGCCAGGGTGGCGAAGAAGACCGTCGACAGCGCGATGGCGCCGGCGACGATCAGGCTGTTGAGCATCGCCTTGCCCATCGCGGCGTCCTGCCAGGCGATCCCGAGGTTCTTGAGGAGATTCGGGCCCGGCAGGAACGGCGGCGGGGTCTGCGACACGCGGGTGTTGTCGGTGGAGGCGGCCACCACCGTCCAGTACAGCGGGAAGAGCGAGATGAGCGCGGCGATGCCGAGCAGGATGTAGGCGAGCGGTCCGGCGTGGTGCGTGCGTCCGGCGCCGGGGCGCAGCGCGCGCCGGATCCGGAGACGTCCGGAGGGCGCGGGCGCCTTGGTCGCGCGGTCGCGTGCGTCCGCCCGGACGGGTGCGGTGTCGATGGTCATGCGGCTGCTGCTCCCTGGTCAGGACGTGGCGGACGGCGTGGACTTGGGCTGCTTCTTCGGGGCCGTGCCCCGCGTCCGGCGCGTCTTGACACCCTTGGCGACGCGCTGGAGGACGAAGACGAGCACGAGGATCAGGAACATCGCCCAGGCGATCGTCGCGGCCCGGCCCATCTGGTAGTTCTTCCAGCCCTCTTCGTAGAGGAGCAGCCCAAGCGTCTGGTACTGGTTGTCGGCGCCCCCGCTGATGCCGTTCGGCCCCTGGCCGAAGATCAGCGGCTCGCCGAACAGCTGGGTCGCGCCGATCGTGGACAGCACGATGGTGAAGACGATCGTGGCGCTGATGCCGGGGATCGTGACCTGGCGGAACTGCTGCCAGCGTGACGCGCCGTCGATCGCCGCCGCCTCGTACAGGTCCCTGGGTATCGCCTGCATCGCCGCCAGATAGAGCAGCGCGTTGTAGCCGGTCCAGCGCCAGATGACGATGGCGGAGATGGCGAACTGGGCGGGCCACTTCTGGTTCTCCCAGTCGACGTTCTCGATCCCGAAGAAGCTCAGACCCCAGTTGATCATGCCGAAGTCACGCTCGAAGAGCATGGTGAAGACGAGCGCGGCGGCGGCGATGGAGGTGGCGTACGGGGTGAGTACCGCGACCCGGAAGAACGTCGAGCCGGCAAGCCGGTAGTTGAGGAGATGGGCGAGGACCAGAGCCATCAGGAGCTGCGGGACGGTGGAGATGACCCCGATGGTGAAGGTGTTGGTCAGCGCGTTCCAGAACCGGTCGTCGTCGATGAGTTCGGTGAAGTTGGCGAGTCCTCGCCACTCCATCGTGTCCAGGGTGGACAGCTCGACGCGGTGCAGCGAGATCCAGAAGGTGTAGATGAGCGGGTAGAGGCCGAAGGCCCCGAAGATGAGGAAGAACGGGGCGATGAAGGCGTACGGCACCGCTCGCACGTCCAGCCGGTGCAGGATGTTGCGTCGCGACTGGCCGGCGGCTGCGTCGCGGCCGGCGCCGCCCTTCCCGCCGGAGCCGTCCGGGGTCGGGTGCGGCTGCCCGTCGGTGGGGGCTGCCGGGGTGGAGGTGGCCACGCGGGCGTCCTTCCTTGAAATCTGTGGGAGCGGTTCCGTGGAGCAGGGGTACTCGGGACGGGCGCGAGGTTTGGACGGGGGTTTGGAACGGGGGGTTTGAAAACGGGGGGCGCGTCCCGGCGGCCGGGCCGGTCGGGTGAGACCGGCCGCCGGGACTGCCCCGCCGGTCAGCGCGTGGCCTTCTTGATGCGCTCGTCCGTCGTCTTCCACGCCGCGTCCGCGCTCTTGCCCTGCGCCTCGATCAGCTGGAGACCGGCCGAGAACGCGTCCTTGATCGTGCCGTCCTTGCGCCCGAGGACCTGCTCGTCCGGGATCTCCTTCGCCGCGTCACCGAAGATCTGACCGATCGGCGCGTCACTGAAGTAGGCGGACTTGCCGTTGGCCACGGCCGGCATGTCCAGCGCGGTCTTCGAGGACGGGAAGTTGCCGAGCTTCTCGAAGATGTACGCCTGCTGCTCGGGCGCGGTCAGCCAGGCGATGAGATCGGACGCCTCCTTCTTCACGGGGCTGCTCTCCACCACCCCGAGGAACGCCCCGCCCCAGTTGGCGCCCTTGGGCGCCTTGGCCACGTCCCACTTGCCCTTGTTCGCCGGTCCCGCCTTCTCGCTGATGTGCGAGAGCATCCACGCGGGGCAGACCGCGGTGGCGAACGTGCCGTTGGCCAGTCCCGGGTCCCAGCCGGGCTGGAACTGCCGCAGCTTGGCGGTCAGTCCGGACTTGGCGGCGTCGGCCGCGAGCGCCCAGGCGTCCTTGACCACGGGGTTGTCGTCGTAGATCAGCTCGCCGCTCTTGTCGTAGAACTGCTGCTCGTCGCCGTAGATCATCGCGTTGAACAGACCGCTCGAACTGTCCATGAAGGCGAGCTTCTTGTTCTTGGTCCCCTGCTTGAAGTCCCGCCCGACGTCGACGTACTTGGACCAGTCGCCCGCCCACAGCTTCTCGACCTCGGCGCGCTCGGTCGGCAGTCCCGCCTGCTCGAACAGGTCCTTGCGGTAGCAGACGGCCATCGGGCCGATGTCCGTGCCGAGTCCCAGAAGCTTGCCGTCGTCCGTGGTGACCTGGCTCGACTTCCACGGCAGGTAGTGGTCGAGACCGGGCGTCTTGGACAGGTCGGCGAACTTGCCCGACTGGGTGTCGACCAGTTCCTTCGCCCGGCCTATCTCTATGCCCTGGATGTCCTTGAGGCCGCTGCCCGCGGCCAGGTGCGTCTGGAGCGCCGTGTAGTACGTCTGCTCGTCGCCGGACACGTCGGCCTCGATGACGATGTCGGGATTCTCCTCCATGTACCGGTCGAGGAGCCCCGACTCCTTGAACCCCATGACGCCGAACATCCCCATGCTGACGACGGTCTTGCCGTCCTTCGTCTTCGCCTTGTCCGTGTCGCCACCGCCTCCGCAGCCGGCGACGAGCACGAGCGACAGACCGGCCGCCGACACGGCGGCGAGCCTCGGAAAGCGGGACGGGAGGCGGGACGGACGAGCAGAGAAAATGGAACCGAAGCGATGACGGGCGGTGCCCATGTGCTTCCTCCTTGCGGGGCGCTCGACGCGCCGAAAAGTGACTCGATGAACAACACCGGACGCGGGCCCGGCATCCGGTGAACGGGAGAATGGGAGCGCTCCCAGTCGGTTGTGGAAGACTCTGCGGAGAACGTCGCACCGTGTCAAGAGTTGAAGACATTTCCGTTGCCCGGAGATGTCCGGCGCCGAGAGGGGCGGAGCGGTACCTCGCGGGTCAAGTGCCCTGCGCAGGCGGTAACCGGGCCGCCTCCGGGTCAGAGATCAGGAGAAGCCATGAGCAGCCCCAAACACCGAGGTCAGCGGCCAACTCTTGAAGCCGTCGCCGAGCTGGCGGGGGTGGGACGAGGGACCGTTTCGCGGGTCGTCAACGGTGCGCCCGGCGTCAGCGCGAAGGCCCGCGCCGCTGTCGAGACGGCCATCACGCAGCTGAACTACATACCCAATCCGGCGGCGCGCAGCCTCGTCACGAGCCGGACGGACTGCGTCGCGCTGGTGATCCCCGAGTCCGAGAGCCGGCTGGCGGCGGAGCCGTACTTCTCCGCCGTGATCCGGGGCGTGAGTACGGAACTGGCCGACACCGAGATGCAGTTGCTGCTCATCCTGGTGCGTGACCGGCGCGAGCTGGACCGGCTGACGCGCTTCGCGGCGGCGCGCCGGGTGGACGGCGTGCTGCTGGTGTCGATCCACGACGACGACCCGCTGCCCGGCCTGCTCGAAGAGATGCGGATGCCGACCGTCCTGGCGGGCCGTCGCTCGCCCGACGAGTCGCTGAGCCATGTCCACTCCGACAACGTCGGGGGCGCCGCGACAGCCGTACGCCATCTGATGGACGGCGGGCGCACCACGATCGCGACGATCACCGGGCCGCTCGACATGGACGTCGGCAACAGCAGGCTCCAGGGCTGGCGCGAGGCCCTGGCCGAACGGGGCACGGCGGTGGACGAACGCCTCGTCGCGGTCTCGGACTTCACCGAGGAGGGCGGGCGTACGGCCATGAGCGACCTGCTCGACCGCGCCCCGGGCATCGACGCCGTCTTCGCCGCGTCGGACGTCATGGCGGCGGGGGCACTGACGGAACTGCGCGAGCGGGGGCGGCGGGTGCCCGACGACGTGGCGGTGATCGGCTTCGACGACTCGGTCATCGCCCGGCACACGACGCCGGCGCTGACGAGCGTGCGGCAGCCCATCGAGGCGATCGGGCACTCGATCACGAGGCTGCTGCTGAAGGAGATCGCCGAACCCGCGACGGCTCACCGACAGCTCGTGCTGCCCACGACGTTGGTCGTGCGTGACTCGACGTGAGGGCGACTCGACATGAGGGCGACTCGACGTGAGGGCGTGACTCGACGTGAGGGCGTGACTCGGTGTCGCACCAGCGGTCGACGCCGTCGGCCGGGCGGCCGAGAATCCCGGATGCCGCTGGTGGGCGCCGCTGACAAGGTCTGCGCGATGCCTACCTACTACGCGTCTGACGGCACACGTCTCGCCCCTCACGTATTCGGTGAGGGCGCTCCCCTGGTCCGCCTGTCCGGCGGGCCCACGCAGTCCGCCGACCACCTCGGCGAGTTGGGCGGTCTCTCGGCGCACCGACGGCTGATCATGCCGGATCCCCGTGGCACCGGCGGGTCCGCCGTACCGGAGGACCCGGCGTCGTACCGCCGCGACCGGCTCGTCGACGGCGTCGACGCGCTGCGCGCATCTCGGTCTCGTCCGGACGGACCTGCTCGGTCACTCCGGCGGTGCGGATCCGGCGACGCGGTACGTGGCCCGCCACCCGGAGCGCGTCGGCAGGCTCGCGTCGATCACGCCGAGTCTCTGGACGGCCGGTATCCCGGTCCCGGGGGAAGTGCGGCGGGAGAGGGCGCGGCCTCGCCACGACGAGCCGTGGTTCCCGGCGGCGTACGCGGCGCCGGAGGCGATCACCGAGGGCCGTGCCACCGCCGACACCTGGCAGGCCGTCACGCCGTTCCCCTACGGCCGTTGGGACGAGGAGGCCCGGGCCTTCGAGGCCGCCGGGGAGGCGCAGCGCGACGAGGGGGCCGCGGGCGCGTTCGCAGGGGAAGGCGCCTTCGGCCCGGACGCCACGCGCCCGGCGCTCGGCCGATTCGATGGACCGGTGCTGCCGCTCGCGGGCGAGGTCGACCCCGGGGGCCCGCCGGTCGCCGTGACCGAGTTCGCCGGGCTGTTCCCGAAGGCCGGACTCGTCGTACGGCCCGGCGCCGGGCACTTCCCGTGGCGCGACGACTCCGACCGGTTCGCGGCGTCCATGGCGGCGTGCGTCATCTGAACGACCGCCCGGCGGTGGGGAGTCACACCTGCCCGATGTCGCTCTCGCGGTGTCCTCCGCGCCCGTCCCGCGCGGCGTCCGGGATCAGCACGACCTTTCCCGTCACCGTGCCGGATTCGGCCAGGCTCATCGCCTCGGCCGCCCGCGACAGCGGCAGACGCGCGGCGACCTGCGGCTTGATCTCCCCGTCGGCGAGCAGGGTCAGCACCTCGGTGAGGTCGGCGGCGAGCCGCGCCTGGAAGGCGTCGGCGCGCCGCTTGCCCGCCCAGATGTTGAAGAAGTGGGCGCTCTTGCCGTTGGGCAGCGCGTTCCAGAGCTGGAGCCGGCCGATGAGCTTGAGGACGGGCAACTTGGACGAGCCCTCCGCGTCGCGGGTCGAGGCCGTGCCGTACGACACGAGCGTCCCGCCGGGGGCGAGGAGCCGGAACGACGCGACGATCCCTTCACCGCCGACATGGTCGAAGACCGCGTCCACACCGTTCGGAGCGATCTTACGGACCTCCGCGGTGAGGTCGGGCGTGCGGTAGTCGATCGGGATGGCGCCCAGTTCCCGGACGGTCTCCTGGTGCCGGGCGGATGCCGTCCCGATGACACGGGCGCCCGCGCGGCGGGCGAGCTGGACGAGGGTGGATCCGACACCGCCGTTGGCGCCGAGGACCAGCACGGTCTGGCCGGCCCGCACATCGGCGACACGGTGCAGCATCTGCATCGCGGTGATGCCGTTCACCACCAGGGTCTCGGCCTCGGCCGCGTCGACATCGGCGGGCACCTCGACCAGTTCGGCCGCCGGTACGAGCAGATGGCTGGCCCAGCCGCCGGTCTTGGTGAGCACGGCGAAACGGCGTCCGACGAGCGACGCATCCCCGCCGGTCCCGACCGCCGCCACGGTGCCGACGACGTCGTAGCCAGGAGTGAAGGGGTACGGCGGCTGGTCGTAGTACTTACCGCGCCGCATCTGCTGCTCGGCGAAGGAGACGCCGGACGCCTCCATCACCAGGAGCACCTGGCCGGGGCCCGGAGCGGGCACGGGCTGCTGCCGCACCTCAAGTCCGGCCGGCTCGACAACGCCGGGCAGGACGATCTCGGTCATCACCGCTCGGTCGCCGGCCTGTCGCAGATCGTTCATGACAATCAACCCCTCGATGTTCTTCTCGCTTGCGTTAGAAGCTATAACTAGAGTGTTAGCTCATTGCGAGGCGATGTCAAGCGGGAGCTCCGGGGGCAGGGACGGGTGAGGGCGGGCCGGGAACCGGCCGGGGTGCGGCGCGCGTCCGTCCGGACATGGGCAAGATCACGAACACCGGCGAAGGCCCGAGCACACCCGGGACCGCGACAGCCACGCGCTACCTCTACCTGACGCGGCACGGTGAGGCCTCGGCCGACGAGAGCGACCTCACGGAGAACGGCCGGCGTCAGGCCGTACTGCTCGGCGAACGGCTACGAAGCGGTCCGCTCTCGGCCGTCCGGCACGGACCGCTGCCGAGGGCGGCGCGCACGGCCCGCCTGATCGTCGACCAACTGGACGGTGTGGAGTGCGAGTTGTCCGATCTGGCGGGCGACTACATTCCGTATGTGCCGCACGCGCGCGAGCTGCCCCCGGACCACGCGGACGCGATGCTGGAGCACCTCGGGCGGTTTCCCGCCGAAGACCGCGCGCGGGGACCGGAGTTGGCGCGGGACGCGCTCGCGCGCTTCACCGGGCCGGTGGAGGGTGACGAGCCGCGCCACGAGCTGGTGGTGACGCACAACTTCCTCATCGGCTGGCTCGTACGGGACGCCCTCGACGCCCCGCCCTGGCGGTGGATGGGACTCAATCACTGCAACGCGGCGCTGACCGTCATCCGTTACGCCCCGGACCGGCCGTCATCCGTGCTGCTCTACAACGACATGGGGCATCTGCCCGCCGAACTGCGCTGGACGGGCTTCCCTGCGGAGTCGCACGTCTGAGCCCGCCCCCGGTGTCGCGTCACGACACCGACGCCGTCGTTCCCTCCTCTTCGATGCCGATCGCCATGATCCGGTCGAGCACGGACGTGTAGACGGAGCGCCTGTCGGGACGTGCGTGGTCGGCCGTGTGCCGGAGCGTGGGGGCCGCCCGCCGGCCCAGGCGCAGCAGGCCGTCCACCGCCGCGCCGCGTACGACCGGGTGGGGGTGGTCGAGCAGGGCGACGATCGCGGGAACGGCGGGCTCCCAGCCCGCGTGAGTGAGTGTCCGGACAGCCGAACGCACCACGTCCGGCTGCGGATCGCTCAGCAGCGACGACGTGTGGCGCAGGTACGTCGCCCGGTCGAAGAGTGCTCGGGACACCCGGTGGGCGTGCAGACGGACGCGAGGCCGGGGATGGTGCAACAACTCGTCTATCAGCGCGCGCAGTTCGGGATCGCCGGGGGCCGCCTTCGCGCGGGGGTGTTCCTCGGTGAGACGGGTGAGCGCCCGGCGGATCTGATCGGGGCCGCCCGTACGGGCCAGATGCAGCAGATCCTGGTGGGAAGGCCCGCCGGGGTCTCCCGCCGGCTGCGTCAACCGGCCCCGTACGTCTGCGAGTTGACGTCCGCCCGCCGGGTCGCGCAACGGTCCGTCGACCAGGAGAAGGCTGTCGGCGACGCGGTCCCGGCCCTCCGCGCGCAGTCGGCGGCAGATCTCCGTGAGCGCGGGGGTGCGAAGCAGCGTACGGCCGGCGAGCAGGTCGAGGAATCCCCACGCGCCCGCCGCTACGCGCTCCCCGAGGAGCACGGCGAGCGTATCCGCCGGGACGGCCCTCAGAACGGGGCGGACGGCTTCCGGAGCCTGCTGCCACCACTCCAGGAGGCGGGGTACGAGCGGTTCCAGGACGCCCGGGTCCAGCAGCCCGGCCACCCGGGCCAGCCGGTCGTAACGGATCTCGTCGGCGTGCGGCTCCGCCCCTGCCAGGGCTGCGAGCGCACCGGTCGGTACGGCGTCGGCCGGGATGTCGACGTCGACGCGGCCGTGGAGGTACGCGCGCAGCACCGCCGAACGGACGTCGGGATCGGGCCACTTGAGGAGCGCGAGGGCGGCGGTACGACGACGGCCCCGGTCGGGTGCGTCGAGCATGTCCAGCAGACGCGCGCGCAGGGCCGCCGAACGTGGCTGGTCCAGGTCGTCCGCGCGTACCGTCCGGTCGGCTGTCCGCGCCGTCGACCCGTCGGATGACGCGGTCTCGCCGAGGGTCCAGGGCGGCGCGTCCAGGGGCTGGAGCGCCGTCATGCGGTCGAGGAGGGCGGACCGGGTCGCGGGATCGGCGGACGGGTAGTCGTCGGCCAACGCGGCAAGCAACGCACGGGAGTTGGGCGTGGTGAGGGCTGCGGCCGGAAGTCCGTCCCGGGGGGCGTCCGGGATCCCGAACGCCTCGCGCAGTACGGCTCCCTCGGAGCGCGCGGTAGCCGCCGCCGCGAGTGCCTGATCCAGATCGGCGCGCACCAGCGCCACGCCGCAGCCGCGCAGCACGGTCAGCGTCGGAGTGGGCGCGGTGCCGGGCAGCGCGCGTACGGCGGCGGCCACGGCCTGCTTGTCCACCGCCGGGAGCGTGGGCGCCAGCTCTCCGAGCACGGACAGGACGCCCCGCCCGCCCTCCGCCGATGTCGCTTTGTCCGTCAGGCAGTTGAGCAGGACCCGGAGGTACCGCGCGTAGGTCCTCTTCTCGTCGTCGGACAGTCGGCTCGGGCGGATCGCGACCGCCACCCGCACCAGTCGCACCCGTGTGTCGGACAGGGCGTCCGGCATCGAGTCGGCCAGGCCGAGCCAGTCCGCGTGCGTCCGCCGCAGTCCGTGCGGCGGGAGGCGCGCGGGCAGCTCGGGACGTCCCGCGATCCGCAGCGCGACCGCCGGCTGCCAGCCGCCGGTCTCCAGCGCGTCGAAGTCGGAGGGCGCCGGCTCCTCGGCCTGGGCGCTCTCCGCGAGGCACGCGCCCAGCAGTTGTCGGGCGCGCGGCTCCTCCGTGCGGTCGAGCGCGGCGCGCACTGTCGCCTCGTGGGCGGGGCCGAGGATGGCCCGCAGCGCCTCGACGAGCGCGGTCCTGAACCCTGGATTGTCGTGGCGGCCGAGCCAGTTGAGCAGCTGGGGTACGGCGGCCGCGGTGCCCGCCCGGGCGAGCACGCCGGCCGCGGTCTTCTTGATGTTCATGTTCGGGTGGTCGAGACAGTCCGCGACGGCGCCCGCCGCCCAGCGCGCCCGTGCGTGGCCGAGGGTGAGCAGTGACTGCCGTACGGTCTGGATGTCGTCGGCGGTGGTGAGGGTGATGAGGCTCGCCGAGAGCGCCTGCGCGTCGTCTCCGTCGGAGTCGCGGGCGAGCAGCGCGATCACATGTTTGCGCACGTGGGGGTCGCGGTGGCGGAGCAGCCTGTGCACGCGCGGCCGGATGTGCGGGTAGGGGATTCGGGTCAGCAGTTCGAGGAGGATCACCCGCCGGCCGTCGGTCGTCTCGGGGCGGTCGAGCAGTCCGAGCACCATGGTCGCGGCGAGTGCGTTGCCGGCCGCGTCGGCGTCGGGCGCGTCGAGCAGGCAGGTCGGTCGGATCCTGCGCCGCGCGTGGAGCCGGCGCCCCAGTTCCCGTACGGCTTCGAGGACTTCCCCGGGCACGACGGGCTCACCGGTGGCCGCCGGTCCGTCCGGCGGCGGGGACGCGGGCGGCCGGATGCCGGGGGGTCGGGAGTCGGGCGGCCGGAAGCCGGGCGGCCGGGAGTCGGCTGGCCGTTCGGTCAACATCCTTTCCGCAGAGGCCAGTTCGGCCACCACGTCCAGGAGGAGATCGGCGATGACCGGAAGCGTGCCCGCGCCTCCGTAGGCGGCCAGTCCGCACAGCGCCGCCACCGGTTCGCCCCGGTCCACGCGGGCGCCGAGCAGGGCCAGTTCGCCTTCGTCGGGGCCGCCGAGATCGGCGGCGATCCGTGGGGGCAGGTCGGCGGGGTCGAGACGTACGAGGAGGGCGCGCCGCTCCCCCGCGTCCTCGGTGAGCTGCCAGAGCAGCTCAAGTGCCCTGTGCCGTACCGCGCGCAGGTGCGGTGCGACGACGCTCGCGCCGTCGGCTGCCGTGAGGCCGAGCCCGTCCCTCAATGCCGCTGCGGTCCGCGGTCCCCCGATGGCCTCCAGGGCGTCGAGCGCGGCTGCGGGCTCTGTCGTCAGACGCGCCAGTACGGCTTCTTCGGCGGGCGTGTGCCGTAGCGCGCGCAGCGCGTCGAGGAACGGCCGAGGAGTCGAAGTCGCCGCGAGCGCACGGGTGATGGCGTCGCCGACGGGGAGTTCGCCCGCGCCGCCCGTGCCCTGTCCGGCCAGCGCGACCAGTAGGTCCAGCCCGCGCGGCCGGCTCGGATCATCGGCGGGGACATCGGTCAGCAGCCGGAACATGTCCTGTCGGCAGGTGAAGAGGATGGTCGCGATGTCGCTGGGCGCGATGGCGTGGTCGGCCAGCGCGAGTGCGACGACGGCGGGAACGTCCCGGCCGGTGACGAAGTGCCCGCGCCGGTGGAGCCCTTGCAGGCACGCCACGGCCGACTCGCCGAACAGCAGCGGGTCGCGTGTGGCGACGGCCGTCAGCTCGCCGATGTCGTCGCGTGTGGCGAGCGATCCGAGCAGTTCCAGGGCGCGGCGTCGCAGCCGGGGCGGCAGGTCCGGGTCTTCGACGGCCCGCCGCAGTACGCCGTTGTGGCCGTGCCGGGCGAGCGCGGTGAGTGCGGCGTCGGCCACCTCGGGTCGTACGGTGGCTTCGGCGGCGGTCAGGAGGGGGGACAGCCGACCGGGCGGCAGGGGCTCCAACACCGCCCAGGGCTCGGCGAGTTCGGCCAGCGCGGCAGCGACGGTCCGGGCATCGGCGGCGAGATCGAGCAACCGCGACAGATGATCGCGGACGAGCCCGGCCGCCAGGACTCCGGCGTGCAGCCCTTCCCTCGCCAGCCTCAACGACTCGGCCACCAGCACCCGATCGCCACTGTCCGCCAGCTCCGCCACCAGCAGTCGCGGCCGAGGGGTATGCGCGATAACCGTCCCCCGTACGGCCTGGTGGAGCGGTTCTCCGGCGGGCTCCCGGCGGACGGTCGTCGGGTCGTTGGCGATCTCGGCGCGCAGCCAGGCGATCTCTACGCGCACGGGTAGCCCGGCCGTCCGCCATGCCGGGGCGCGGCCCGCGACGGCGTACGGCTTCGGCACGTGCGGTCCGAGCCGCGCGTACAGCTCCGCCAGGGCGAGCGAGTCCTCCGCCGCCCAGGTGTCGGGCGGCGCTCCGGCGGCCGACAGCGCTGTGGGCAACAGGGCGCCGAGTTCGGCCGGTTCACCGGACGCGACCCGCTCTCCGAGGAGCGCCAGCCCCAGCGACCGTACGCGCGCGTCCGCGTGCCGAAGGAGCCGCTCGAATACCTCCGGCGGGCAGACGGCGGAGTCCAGCAGCACGGACAGCCGACCGGCGTCGGCCCGCCGGAACGCGTCGTCGAGTTCTTCGTCCATCGGCGTCATCGCGGTCGATACTAGGGTCGGCCTCACCGGCCCCACCAGCGAGATTCGGCCCGGCTCAGCTGCCCGGGGAATCGGTGCGGGCACCGGGCGGGGCAGGCGGTCGGCCGCCGGTCGTCACCGTGCCGTGGAGCCGTCCCGCGCGATCAGGCCCCAGTCCCGGCCGTCCTCGGCGCGGACCACATCCATCTGCTGGATCACGGCGTCACGGTTGAGGGGCCCCAGGAGCCGTGCCATCCGGAATCCGGGCTCGTGGGCCATGGGCGAGTGGGCCGGCGGGGGCACCCACTCGACCGGGACGTCGACCCTGGTCTCGTCGACCACCAGGACGAGTCCGGGCGTGTCCTCGTGGAAGCGCGCGACCGCCTTGAGGACCGCCGCCTCCGTCGGGGAGCAGTGGACGGTACCGTCGCGGGCCAATGACGGCGGCGCGTAGGGCCGATCGGGATCGGCCAGCCAGTTTTCCAGTACGGCGAAGTGATAGAGCATGAGGTGGTTATAACCGCTCCGGACGGAGCCGCAGGCGTGCGCACCGACACACTCACCGGATCGGACCACACGCACCGAGCGGCGCCTACGCCTCCGCCGCGAGGCTCTCCACCGTGCTGGTCAGCGCCTTCCACGCCTGCCGCACGTCCGGGGTCCCGTCGTGCGGTGCGCGAAGCGAACCGAGGAATTCGGCGATGTCGTTCAGGGCCCAGCGGAGGCGGTGGAGTGCCAGGGCCGAGGGATCCGGTTTGCGGCCCGCCGCCTGCTCGTACCGCGCGAGGTCGTCGGGGCCGTCCGCGACCAGCCAGAGGTCCCGCTCGGGTACCGCGAGGCCCACCGTGTCCCAGTCGAGCAGCAGCCGCCGCCGCTCCCCCGTCCGCAGCACATTGCCGGGGTGCGGCTCGCCGTGTGTGATGACGAGCGGCGCGTCGCGCGCCCTCAACTCCCCCACCCGCCGGTCGAATTCGCCGAGCCGGGAGCGCAGGGCGGCGGCGTGGTCCGCGAGCAGTTGTCTGGCGGGTTCGGCGAACGGTCCGAAGCCGTCCCAGGGGCTGCCCGTCTCCCGCAGCGCGACCTCCAGCCGGGGGCGCGTCGCGAACTCCGGTGGCAGCACGCGGGCCGAGGCCGGCGGAGCCGTCCGGTGGAGCCGGGCGAGCAGGTCCAGCACCAGGTCCCGGTCGTGCGCGGTGAGGGGATCGCCGAAGTGGCCCGGCGTGCCCGGCACGAGCGGGAACACGCTGACCGCGTGCCCGCTCCCCAGTCGGCGTACCGTCTCGCCGTCGGCGGTCCGCACCGGCGCCACCACGAAGTCCAGGCCGTGCGGCTCCGCGTCACGCAGCGCGACGGCGGTGTCCATGGCGTCCCGCAGACCACGGAGGGCGGCCTCCGGGCCGTCTCCGAGCCAGCTCTTGTGCGCCGGATCGGCCACGGTCACGAACCACCGCCGCTCTCGCGTGTCGGTGGCGGTCCAGTGGTGGTCGCCGAAGCCGACGGGGGCGTACTCCCAGATGACGGGGTCGATCCCCCACGCGTTCAGTGCTTGCCGCACGTCGGAGTCTTCGATGCCGACGGGTCGCTCTTCCATGCCCGCGAAGCTAGGTCGTGTCTTCAAAGTCCCGCCTGGCCCGCGACGCCTGACACGGCACCTCGCCGCGTTCTCGGAGTCGGCCGAGTACGCCCGGTACGAGACCGATCCTCCGCCTTGCGACGCACCGCACCAGCCGCCGCGGGCCCCGCCCTGCGGGCGGACGGCGCTACTTCGAAGACACGACCTAGTGGCCCGTCGCCGTGCCCGCACATCGTTATTCGGGTGGAGAGCACAGGGCGCGGGTGGTAGTTTGCCGATCATGAGCAGCCCCGAGTCCGACAGACTCTAGCCACCGGTCGCCCGGTGGCCGATCCGCTGTCGAGTTGACGCCGCAGGACCGTGCCTGGTCGTGGGCGGGCGCTCGGTACGGCTGTTGCCGCCGGTCCACCGTCGTGTGGGCCGCCCTTTCCGCGTCTCCCGATCCGTCCATTCGGTCCCGGCTGTCCGTCCGTGAACTCTCCGGGCGTGCCTGGCTGTTGGCGGTTCTCCGCCGCGTCGCCCTATGTCGTGACGCACCGTCATGCCGTACGGGCGCGGCCCACCTCCCCCTCGCTTCACCTCACGGTCCGTCAACTTCTCCTGTCTTCCTTGGGGTTCCTCCATGCCATTCGCTGTCTACGTGCTCGGGCTCGCCGTCTTCGCCCAGGGCACCTCCGAGTTCATGCTGTCCGGGCTCGTCTCGGGCATCGCCGAGGATCTGAGCGTGTCCATCCCCGCCGCCGGTCTGCTGACGTCGGCCTTCGCCGTGGGGATGGTGATCGGCGCGCCGTTGATGGCGCTCTTCAGCCGTAGGTGGCCGCGCCGCCGCGCGTTGTTGATCTTCTTGTCCGTCTTCGTAGCTACGCACGTCGTCGGCGCCGTCACCCCCGGCTACGAGGTACTGCTCGCGACCCGGATCGTCGGAGCCCTGGCCAACGCGGGATTCTGGGCAGTCGCCCTGGTCGCCGCCATCTCGATGGTCGAGCCGGCGGCGCGGGCGCGTGCCACGTCGGTCGTCGTCGGCGGTGTCACCGTCGCCTGCGTGGTGGGCGTGCCCGCCGGGGCGCTGCTGGGTGAGCACCTGGGGTGGCGGGCCGCGTTCTGGGCGGTGGCTCTCGTGTCGCTGCCGGCGCTCGTCGCGATCGTGACGTCGGTCCCGGACGAGCGGCCCGCGGCGACGACCGCGACCGCGGGCCCGTCGGCGGGCGTCGAAGCACCGCCCACCGTGCGCGAGGAGTTGCGCTCCCTCACCGGCCGGCGCGTACTGCTCACGCTGCTGACGATGGCGCTCGTCCAGGGCGCGACGTTCTGTGCCTTCTCCTACCTCGAACCGCTCGCCACCCGTGTCACCGGACTCGGCGCGGGATGGGTGCCCGCCCTGCTGGCCCTGTTCGGGGTGGGGTCTCTCGTCGGCGTCACGCTGTCGGGCCGGGTCGCCGACGCGCGGCGGAGCGTGTTCGTGGTGGCCGGCATGGCGTCCCTGGCACTCGGCTGGATCGCGCTGGCGCTGAGCGCGGTGAGTCCGGTGGCCGCGGTCGCGCTCGTCTTCGTCCAGGGGATGCTCGCGTTCGGCACTGGCTCGGCGATGATCTCCCAGGTCTTCCAACTGGCTCCCGGCGCACCGACCTTGGCCGGTTCCTTCGCGACGGCGGCCTTCAACATCGGCGCCGCGGCCGGCCCATGGCTCGGCGGGCTCACCATCGACGCGGGCTTCGGCTTCCGGTCACCGGTCTGGGTGAGCGCGGCGCTGATGGGTCTCGCCCTCGCGGTGGCCGGTGTCGCCCGTCTTGTCGCCGTGTTTGCCCGAGTCGACTCACAAAAGCTACAGTTGCAATGAAAAGCTAGAGGCTCTAAATCTAGAGTCTCTGAGTAACGAAAGGCTGTGACTATGCCGGTCGGCAAGGACACTCCTCGGCAGCGCTACCGCGAGCACGTACGTGCGGAGATCAAGCGGGCCGCCTTGCGGCAGATCGGCGACGGCGGCCCCGCGTCGCTCAGTCTCAACGCGATCGCCAAGGAGTTGGGGGTCACCGGCCCGGCACTCTACAAGTACTTCGGCAGCCGGGACGCCCTGCTGACCGAGCTGATCATCGAAGGCTACGAGGATGTCGCCGCCGCGGTGCGGGCCGAGGCCGCCCGCACCGCGGACCGGCCCGCCCGGGAGCGGCTGCACGCGCTGGCCGCCGTGTACCGGAAGTGGGCCGTCGAGGCCCCCCATCTGTACCAGCTGCTGGCGGGCGCGCCGTCGCCCGGCTACGAGGCCCCGAGCGAGACGGTCGACAGCGCGCGAGCCGTCCTCGGCCCGTTCCTGGCGGTGCTCGCGCAGGGGTCGCCCCGGCCGGCGGCCGGGGCCCTGGAGGCCGAGCTGGGCGCCTGGGACGAGAGCACACCCGCGGTGGCCGAGTGGGTACGGGCGTACGCCCCCGACGCCGATCCCGGTGTGGCCCTCGCGGGCGCGGTCACCGTCTGGTCGCGGATGCACGGGGCGGTCAGCCTGGAGGTCCAGGGACAGTTCACGGGCATGGGACACCGGGGAAGCACCCTGCTCACGTCCGAGATCGACGCCCTCGCCGACGCGATGGGGCTGCCGGCGAGCCCGTAGGACCGACCGACCGCCGTGCCTGGACAAGGACTGATCGCCCTGCCCGACACGGCCCCCGAGCGTGAGCCCGGTTCGGGACCCGCCCACCTCGCGCTGCCGCGCCGCGACCCCCGAGTACGCGGACCCGTCCACGAACGGGGCCGCCTCCGCCGAAGGCGTGCCGTACCCGGCGCCCGAGGCGCGGCTCCACCACAAGGCGAAGGCGCCACGCCCGAGGACGAAGAAGACCTCACCGCCACGCTGCCGCTGCCGGGCGATCAGTTCCTCGCCAACCGGCGGCAAACCCGCCCCGAATCCGAGTACCGCGACCCGACGGCCGACGAGTGGCACGCCTTCGAGGGACACTTGGACACCAGAAAAGTCGAGCTCGCCCTGTGCGGGCGCCCCTACGGCAGTCCGTGCAACCACGAGCACGCCTGCTTCTCTGAACTATCGCTTGGTTCCCTCCGAATGAGCTGTCGAGCTCATCCATGCCGGTAGGCGCGGACCTCACGACTTCAGCACACCTTCCCGATCTTCAATGCTCGCGCCCGCTCTCCACCGTTCTCCGGGCGGATGCGCTCGGCCAGGCAGTGCCGGTGGGAGATGATGGTGTGGCTTCCTGGACCGTCGCTGCTGCGCGAGTCCAAGACGAGGGCGTCTCCACCTGGGCCCAACGTGATCGGTTCACCACAGAAGTCGCAGCTCCAGACCAGCGACTCCAGGTCGGCAGGTCGGATGGCCAGCCGCACTGATACCGGCGGATGCCAGCGGCGGATTCGCTCGATCACTGCATCGATCCGTGAACCGATGGGTGGAAAGAGCGCGAGTAGTTCGTCGTGGCTGCCCGTGGTCCGGGAGAACTGCTGGATCATGTCGATAGAGGCCGACAGACCAGCGTTCTCGTAACCAACGATCTCAACGAGCACACCCCATGGGCGATGGCTGAGGACCCTGGCCTGCACCTTCTGGCCAGGCATGAGCGCCAGACTCTCCGTCTCGAATCTTTCCATGAACCGCTTCCCCATCCCTAAGCCCAGCAGGCCGCGCCCGGTGGCGCTCATCCACGCGTGTCGCTCGATCCCACGGCACCTCCACCGCGTTCAGGAACCGCCACCACCGCAGCAGGTCCACGCCATACGAGCGGACGGTCGCCGCCGTCTTCCCGGCTGCGAGCAGTTCCTGAAAGAACACTGCGGCAGGCACCACAGCCGCGCCGTCTGCGTTGACGAGCCGGTAGGGCTCGTACCGGTCGCCGGTCTCCACCAGCCGACCCCACCGAGGAACGGTCAACCTCGACAGATTCCGCTCGGGCACACCATCGTTCATCACGACCGCAGACCGTACTGGTCGACAACCTCCCCCGTGCCCTGAACTGCACAATCAATGTGGTTCGTTCAGTCAACGGGGCATCCGCTGCCCCGTACTACAGGTGAACCGGGAAATGATCAGGCGGCCGGAAGAGATCGAGCGCGACCTCCTCTCCCGGCGGGAACGCGCCGAGACGGAGGGCTGGAAGGGTGAGATCGAGGGCATCGATCTCACCCTCCAACTACTACGCCAGAAGCACGCCGACGCAACCCGCTTTGCCCGGCGCACGGGCCACGTTTCGCCGGGCATTCCCTCGGTCCGCCCTGCGACCTAAAGGCGCACCAGTGCGCTGAGACGATCAAACTGGCGTGAGCTAGTGCTCTGACCCCAGAGGTTCGCCGGGTTGGGGTCCGTGCGCTTGCTGGTGCTGTGATTCCCCCTCCAGGGGTGTGACTGGCACTTCACCGCACGGGCCCTGGCAGAATCTCCGCGTGATTCGGAAGAGGCTCGACGCGCTCGCGCAGATGATGGACGAGTACCTGGCCATGCCGTTCCCGAACGGGTTCCGCGGCCTGGACGTAGAAGGCCAGGACATGGTCATGCTCGACGCGGACACCGCCGGCTACATCTACCGCGTCCTCGATGGCCCCCTCCCCGAACCGTCCAGAGGAGGCTTGATCAGGTTGGTGGGGGTGTTCGAGAAGGTTCTTCCGGCGATCAGCGACGAGTACGCGAGCAAGTACTACACACGGGCACGCGACGTGGCCGTGCTGGCTGCCGAGATCGAAGCCATGCGCGACAAGTAGTTCTCTGCCGGGGGGCGTTCGCCAGGCTGGCGGTCGTGGCGGTTGTGGCGGTTGGATGTGCGGCCTCAGCAATCCGGTGAATCTATGCGGTCCGAGCATCAGTGGTTCTCCAGATGGTGCAGTTAAGGTTCAGCGGCCGACCATGGGGGCGATCTCCTCGAAGGGCACCACGAGCAGCGCCAGGCCGACCGAGTCGGCCAGCACGCCGCCGCGCGGCAGCTTGCCGGCCGGGCCGGCGGCGGGTGCACGGGGCGGCTCCGGCGCCCGACCCGGATGTCGCCAGGCAGCGCGAGGTGGTGGATACGTTCCTCGCGGCGGTGCGGGACGGCGACTTCGACGCGCTCGTCGCGCTGCTCGACCCGGACATCGTGGTGCGTTCGGACGGCGGCACGCTGCGTCCGGGCGGGCTCGTGCGCGGCGCGGCGGCCGTCGCGGGCGGGGCGATCTTCGCGGCCCGGTTCGCCGAGGTGTCTCGGCCCGCGCTCGTCAACGGCGCGGCGGGGGTGGTCGTGACGGCGGACGGGCGGCCGGTCTCGGTCCTGGCGTTCACGATCGTGCGGGGCACGATCGTCTCCATCGTCATCCTCAGCGATCCCGAGCGGCTGGACCGGCTCGATCTGACGGTCATGGAGGGGTGAGCGAGGGGCAGGCCGGCGGATTCTTCCTTCTCGTCAGGCAGGCTTGACGTCAAGCCTGCCTGACGAGAAGGATGAAGTCATGTCCACACCTGACGAGTTGGAACGCCGGTACACGCTGCCCGGCGCCGTCGCGCGCTACGACGCGCTGCGGACCCGCGACGCCCTGGCGTCCCCCGCCGACGAGGACGCCCCCGAACACCCGGATGCGGACGCGCTCACACGCGGCGAGTCGCTGGAACTGCTCGCGCTCGGCGAGGTGATCGCCCGCAAGGCGGGATACGGGCGGCAGCTCTCCATACGGTCCGCCCGCCGGAGCGGCGCCTCGTGGTCGCAGATCGGCGCGGCCCTGGGCACCAGCAAGCAGGCGGCCTGGGAGGCGCACCACCGGTGGATCGACGAGCAGGCACGGGAGACCGGCGCCGGGCACTGGGGCTGGGACGCGGACGAGGTGGCGGCGGCACGCGCGCTCGCCGGTGAGCCGGACGGCGGCGGCGCCCGGTGAAGGAGCCCGGCACGGACACCGCGTTCGCGATCGAACCGTTCGTCATCGACATCCCGCAGACCGACCTGGACGATCTGACCGCCCGCCTCACCGCCACCCGGTGGCCCGACGAACTCCCCGGCGCCGGCTGGTCCCAGGGGGTGTCGCTGCCCTATCTGCGGGAGCTCGCCGAGTACTGGCGTACGGGCTACGACTGGCGGGCGCAGGAGGCGTACCTCAACCGGTTCCCGCAGTTCACGACGGTCATCGACGGCGCCACGGTCCACTTCCTGCACATCCGCTCCGCAGGCGCGCAGACCGGCACGGACACCGGCGCGGACGCCCGGCCCGACGCGCTGCCGCTGCTGATCACGCATGGCTGGCCCGGATCCGTCGTCGAGTTCCTCGACGTCATCGGCCCCCTGACCGACCCCGGCGCGCACGGCGGCGACACGGCCGACGCGTTCGACCTCGTCATCCCGTCCATTCCCGGTTACGGCCTGTCCGGGCCGACCCGCGAGGGCGGCTGGGATGTGCACCGAGTGGCCCTGGCCTGGGCCGAGTTGATGCGGAGGCTGGGGTACGGCCGCTACGGCGCACAGGGTGGCGACTGGGGGCACGCGATCACCCGCGAACTCGCCGCGGTCGACGGCGACCACGTCGTCGGGATCCACCTCAACACGCTGCTGACCCTCCCGCCGGACGACCCGGCCGAAGCCGCCGCCCTCAGCGACGACGACCGCGCCCGGCTGGACCGGCTGATCGCCGCCGAACCGGAGATGTCCGGCTACGCGAAGATCCAGGGGACCCGGCCGCAGACACTGGCGTACGGCCTGACGGACTCCCCCGTCGGTCAACTCGCCTGGATCGTGGAAAAGTTCATGGAGTGGACGGACTCCACGCGGACGCCCGAGGACGCGGTGCCACGCGACCGGCTCCTCACCAACGTCATGCTCTACTGGCTGACCGCGACCGCCGGATCGTCCGCCCGTCATTACTGGGAAGCCGCCCACCCGTCCCGCCCGCCGCGCGGCGGGCGGCTGACGACGCCCACCGGCGTGGCGGTCTTCGCCGCCGATCCGGCCCGGCCTGTGCGGCAGCTCGCCGAGCGGGACAACACCATCGTCCACTGGTCGGAGTTCGACCGCGGCGGCCACTTCGCCGCCCTGGAGGAGCCTGGCCTGTTCACCGACGACGTCCGCGCGTTCTTCCGCCGCTTCCGGGCTCCCCCCCCCACCGTCACGACACCCCCGAGAAGGCGTCAACTACGAGTTGACACTCTCCTCGTGTCAACCTACGGTTGACACATGACTCATCCCATCCGGCTCGACGATCTGATCGACGCCATCAAGAAGGTTCACACCGACGCTCTCGACCAGCTGTCCGACGCGGTCATCGCCGCGGATCATCTGGGCGATGTCGCCGATCACCTGATCGGCCACTTCGTGGATCAGGCACGACGCTCCGGCGCCTCATGGACCGACATCGGCCGCAGCATGGGGGTCACCCGCCAGGCCGCCCAGAAGCGGTTCGTCGCCAAGCCGGGCGAGGGGTCGGACCTCGACGCCAGCCAGGGGTTCAGCCGCTTCACCGACCGGGCCAGGAAGGTGGTGATGGCCGCCCAGGAGGAGTCCCGCGCGGCGGGCAACGACCAGACCCGGCCGGAACACCTCGCGCTGGGACTCCTGAGCGAGCCCAAGGGCATCGGCGCGCGGGCCATCGTCGCGCAGGGCGTGACCGCGGAAGCCGTACGCGACGCGGTCGAGGCGGTCCTGCCGCCGGCCGTACCGAGCGTGCCCGAACTCATTCCGTACGACGCGGGCGCGAAGAAGGCCCTGGAACTGACGTTCCGCGAGGCCCTGCGCATGGGGCACAACTACGTCGGGACCGAGCACATCCTGCTCGCCCTGCTGGAGTTGGAGGACGGCAAGGGGGTGCTCAGTGGGCTCGGTCTCGGCAAGCCGGCGACCGAGACGTACGTCTCCGAGGCGGTGGCCGCGATCGTCGCGGCGCACGAGGACGA
>NZ_JARJHW010000119.1:0-22504 GCF_040560175.1 Streptomyces panacea | reverse complement strand
AGGACCGCGCCGTGCCCCGCCCCGCCCGCGCCCTCCAGACCGCCCACACCGCAGGCGCATTCCTGCTCGGCCTCACCGCGATCCAGCACGCCGCCGCCGCGCTCTGGCCCCAGGCCATCGCCGCCACCGTCCTGACCGCGCTCCTCGCCGAGGGCCGCATGCGCGAACACGAGCTCGCCGCCGCGCGCCGACAGCTCGCCAAGCACCAGTTCGCCGCCGCTGTCACCGCCGACGACATCACGCCCGCCGGCCACGCCGGTGCCCTCAATGACGAGTTGGTCATCGCCTGGCAGCAGCTGCACGACAGCTGCTGCCTCAACGCGTGGCTCACCAACAACGCCGAACACGACCCGACCCACTGCACCCGTACGGAGAACCGATGAACACCCGCACCTTCCGCCGCGCGGCCGCGTACCTCCCCGCCGCCGCCCTCATCGCCGCAGCCACCGCCGCCGCGGCGACCGGCTGGTGGCTCGCAGGCCTCGTCCTCGCCGGCGCCAGCGGCATCCTCTACGCCGAACAGTCCACCGCCCGCCGCACATCCCCGGCACCCGGCGGGTACCGCACCACCGATGCCACCGCCCTCCACACCCTCTACCGATCCGCCATCGCGGGCGAGCTCCACCGCCAGGCCGCCGCCGACGTCGACCCCGCCACGGCCGAGGGCACCGAATGCCTCGCCGCCTCCGCACTCACCGTCCGCGACGCCGAGCTGGAAACCGCCTACCAGTACCAGAGCGATCTCATACGCCGACTCGGCACCGCCACCAGCGAACTGGAACGGACCACCCGCCAGGCCCGCTACCTCATCGCCATGTGGGAGAACAACACCGAGGGACCCGATGCCCCCGGCCTCCACCGCGCCGCCACCGAGCTGCGCGACCTCACCCGGGCCGACGCATGAGGCACGCCACCGCCATGCCCACGGCCTTCCTGTTCCACCACCGCGGCGACACGATCCCCGGCGTTGTCCTCCCCTCCGGTCGCGCCGTCCTGATCGAGGACGAGGACTTCGGCGCCGCCACCGTCGCCCCCACGGCCGACGACCTCCTCACCAGCTACCCCGGCGCCCACATCCAGTGGCCCGACCTCCCGACCCCGAAAGAGCCCCGACGCATGACACAGCGCCTGAAAGCCCGCACCGTCGACGACGTCCTGGGCGCCGACGGGCACTCGTCCAGCGAGTTCGACGGCGGCGACTGGGACCCCGGATACCGCACCGCCCAGGCGGGCCCCCGGATCGTTCACGTCTTCCACGACGGCCCCGGCGAGGAGCAGCAGATCACCGCCTACACCAAGACCCTCCAGGCGGACGGCTACAACGTCCAGCACGAACAGCAGGACCACGGCGGCCGCCACCGCCTCACCGTCACCCGCCCCTGACCCTCGCGCACGCGCCTGCGAACGCGCGCGCGATAACCGCAGGCGCGCGCGGGCCCCCCAACGCCCTTACC
Organism: Streptomyces panacea; assembly: GCF_040560175.1. NCBI lineage: Bacteria > Bacillati > Actinomycetota > Actinomycetes > Kitasatosporales > Streptomycetaceae > Streptomyces > Streptomyces panacea. The sequence continues at coordinate 21,050 of NZ_JARJHW010000119.1, read as the reverse complement.
CGCCGGTACACATGACCGGCGCCGACCGTACGGAGACCCGATGGCCGACTACGCCGACCACCCCCGCATCGCCCAGACCCTCCTCGACCAGCAAGCACGCATCAACGACCTCCAAGAGCAACTGACCCGCACCCGCGAGGAGATGAGCGCAGAGCTGCGCGAGGCCCACGGCACGCTGAAGGACCTCCGCCGCGAGATCGGTGAGGCCCGCGAGCTGATCCCGCTCCTCACCGACGACCTGTTCAAGGCCGAGGTCAAGAAGCAGGTGGATGCTCTCGGCCACGCGACCGAGAAGGCCATGGCCGCGAGCGTCGACCGTGTCACCGCCCAGTTCGACAAGCTCGCCGACACCTTCATGGGCCAGGGCCGCCGCCAGCGCCGCACGGGGCAGCCGTCCATCCCCGACCTCATCGAGCGGCACGCCACCACCGCGTCCGCCACACCGCCCGAGACCGACCGTGAGTAGCGCCTGCGCCATCTGCCCCCGCGCGGCGCCCGATGGCGCACACGCCTGCGACGGCTGCGTGCGACAGATCGCCCAGTGGCTCACCGAGCTGCCGCGCCAGATGAGCCACCTGCGCCACGCGCTCACCCTGGAGGGCCGCCCGGCGCAAGGACGCGTCGGCGGAAGCGCCACCGCACCCATCCCGGTCAACCTGTCCGTGCTGAACCTGCTCGGCCCCGGGTGGCCGACCCCGCCCGCCGATCCGTACGGCGACACGACCGGCCCCGTACCGATCGGCCCCCTGCTCGCGGGCTGGGCCGGCTACATCGCCTACCAGCACCAGGCCGCGTGGCGAGACGACCACGGAACCCAGCACAACGGCCCGTGCGTCGGCGCGCACTCCACCCGTGGCGCCGACGTCGCCGGGTGGTGTCACTGGCTCGCCGCCTACCTCCCCTACGCCGCCGAACACACCTGGGTGCGTGACCTCTACCAGCAGCTCGACACCCTCATGGCCCGCGTCTACGACCTCACCCACGCCGTCCCGCACCGCCACCGCCAGGCCGCCCCCTGCCCCAACTGCCGGGGGTACGCCCTCGTCCAGATCGACGGCCAGTTCGGCATCAGCTGCGACGTCTGCGGACACCACCTCACCCCCGAGCAGTACACCGCCCACGCCCAGACCATCCTCACCGCCCACCCAGCCCCCGGAGACACCGAGATGCCCGCCGACACCGACAAGCTCACCGCCCGCCGCGCCGCCGTCCTGCGCCTGTCGCAGGAGAACAAGAGCCTGCGCGCCATCGCCACCGAGCTCGGCATCGGCAAGGACACCGTCGCCCGCGACCTGGAGCACCTGTCGCGCGACAACCCGCGCGACAGAACGGACGAGGCGCGACAGGAACCCGCCACCCCTGAGACACCGACTGCGACACCCGCGCCACCGGTGAGACACCCCGTCGGGTCGACGCGCGCCACCCACGCCGCGAAGGCCGCGCGCGCCGGCGCCGCCATGCGACAGCTCGCCACCGCGGTCGCCGAAGTCGTGGCGGCCCGCGTCCCGTACACGATGGTGTCCGACCAGGTGGCGCACGACTGGGCCGCAGAACTGCGGAAGCACGCAGCGCAGCTGACCCACGAGCGCCAGCAGTTCGCCGACTACTACTCCGACGCGCTCATCGCGGGCGCCGCCATGAGACACCAGCGCACCAGCGATGAGACACCCGCGACAGTGGCGCACCCGGCGCCCACCGCGATCACCCGAGACATCGACCCCGCCCCGCCAGCCCTGCGACTGCGCGTCCAGCCGGAGCCCGACGACGCCGCCTGAAACCCAGCCCGTCGCACGTACGTTCGGCATGTCGCTGGACAAGATCAGCACTTAGCGTGAACATGGTGCCAGCAGCACACGTATGCCAGCCCCCGTCACGTCCCTGGCGGGGGCTGACGCATGCCCGGCAGGGGGTGGCCCGTGCACACGCCTCTCTACTCCGGCACCGAGGCCGCGGCCATGGCCACCGGATGGCGCCGCCAGCTGTCCGCGGACGCCGCCGCCGTTAGCCGGCAGGCCGTCTGCAACTGGGTCACCCGCGGCTACCTGAAACGCTCCGGCCTGGACGAGCGCGGACGCCCCCTGTACTCCCTCGCCAACATCGCTCGGGCCGAACTCGCCACCCGCGCCCGCGCCCTGCGCCTCGCCGGGATCAGCGCCAAAGCAGGCTGAAGACCTCCGCCATTCACCGCGTACGGCCACCCGACATCCGCCATGATGTCCCCCTCATCACGCCCGTCCTTGGGGGGACTATGGCCAGCTACAGCGAGATACAGAGCGCCGTGCGCGTCGAAAAGTTCAAGATCTGGTTCGCCTGGCTCTGCGGCGGGATCCTCTGGCTCATGGTCACCAACGCCACCGCAGACATCGCCGTCGTCAGCGTCGTCACGCAGGCCCTGCTCGTGGTCCTCGGGGTCCTCTCCACCATCGCCGCCGTCACCATGACCAACCGCCTCAACCGCAAAGCCGACGCCGCCCGACGCGAAGTCCTCGGCGACCTGTAGACAGCGGAGGCGCCCGTGGCCGGCATACGCAACGGGCGCCGCTACCGCCGCCTCTGCGCCACGCAGCGCGCCCTCGGGCTGCCCTGCTGGCTGTGCGGCCACAACATCCGATACGACATCGTCGGCCCCGAAGCCGGCAAGCACCGCGACGCCTTCACCCTCGACCACCTCGTACCGCTCAGCCGCGGCGGCAACCTGCTCGACCCCGCCAACGCCCGCAGCGCGCACCGCCGCTGCAACAGCGCCCGCGGCAACCGGCTCACCACCGCACCCGTCACGACATCCCGGAGGTGGTGACCATGTGCAACCTGTGCCACTCCCGCCTGTACCGGCCCCGCTACGAGTGCCGCAGCGCGGTCGAGTACTGGCTACGCTTCGCCCTCGCCGAGCCGCGTGAGTGCGCCTACGTCGCACCTCGCCGCATCGCGTGCCGCCTCGGCCGCCACAACGCCACCTGCATCGGACGCCCCGCACCGCACCCACGGAGATGGTGACCATGTTCGGGCGCGGCCACTGCCCCACCCACGACGCTCCGTCAGCCCGCCGTATCGCTCAGCTCGAAGCCGACACGGGCATCAGCCCCAACGCCGTGACCGAGCACGAGGCGAACGCCCCCTCCTTCACCGAGGCGCACGCCAACCCAGACCTGATCGACTGCGGCAACCAGCGCTGCCGCGAACGGAGGCAGTGACCATGGCGCAGACGGACCGTGAGCGCATCGCCGACACCCTGCGCAACATTGCCCCCGGCCACCCCGTCGGGCGCATCTGGGGGCGCCGCGACGGTGCTGCACCCGACGAAGCCCAAGAGGGCAACGTCTGGGCCGCCGACGTTGACGACATCGCAACCCTCATCGCCGCCGTCCTCGCAGGGCAGGGCACGGTCACAGAGATCGTCGCCCGCCACATGGGGTGACGCGCTGTGCTGCATGTGGTGACCGGTCCGCCTGGTGCGGGCAAGAGCAGCTGGATCCGCGCTCATGCCGGCCCGGGGGACATCGTCATCGACCTGGACCTGATCGCCCTGGCGCTGGCCGCCCCGGGTGCTGACCACCACGCGCACACCGATGCGCTGCTGAAGGTGGCTCACCGGGCACGCACGGCCGCGCTGTACCAGGCCGAGCAGCTGGTCGACCAGGTGGACGTGTACCTGATCCACACCATGCCGCAGGCCAAGGCACGCGCGCGCTACCGACGGCTCGGTGCACAGATCCACGTAGTCGACCCGGGCGAGGACGTCGTACGCCAGCGCGTGCGGGACATGAGGCAGCCCGGCATGGAACGGGTGGTCACACGCTGGTACCAGGAGCACCGACGAGGCGGTTCACGCCCAGTGACACCACAGGCGTCCCGCGCCTGGTGATCGAACCGATCAAGATCGAATCAAGCTGAAGCGGTCACCGGCGAGCGGCTGTTGCTCACTCGACGGGGAGAGTGGGTCCGAAGTTCGGAGTCAAGGCGGGCGACCCAAACGCCCTTGTCTCCCGCCTCTCTCCCCGGCGCCGATCGCTAATCCCAGGATCCACGCAGTTCGGAATTAGCGGCGCATCTCTCCCACGCGCGCATGCGCCTGTCAAGCCCTGACGGGCCGCTACTTTCTGTCACTTTTTGTGCCGACTCGTCCGCGACGGAGGGTGATGTCATGTTTGGTAACGATGCGTCACCGCCCCGCAAGCTCCGGGCCGGGGCCGTCGCCAAGGCGACCAAGGCCGAGCTCGAACAGCTCGGCGTCGACCCGGCGGCCAACGCGGCGGCCGCCGCCGCTCTCCGGCTGGCGAAGGAACTCGACTCGGCCCGCGACGCCCGCGAAAGCACCCCCGCAGCACGCGAGTTGCGGCAGGCGATGGGCGTTGTACGGGCTCTGGCTCCCGTCAAGGAGCGGGGGGACAAGATCGATGAGCTCAACGCTCGCCGTCAGGCCCGGGGAGCCTGAGTCCCTGCGGGGCTGTCAGACGCCCCGGATCATCTCCACGCCCCACTACCGGCGCGTCGAGACCGGCCGGTGGGACGGCATGGAGGACCAGGAGGCGCTCGCCTTCCGCTCCCCGGCTGGCACGGAGTGCATCGAACTGGCCCAGTCGTACGGCACGACCCTCGACCCGTGGCAGCAACTGAGCTTCCACCACTCCCTGGCCGAGGACGACGCCGGCCGCTGGGCCGCGTTCGAAGTGGTGCTGGAGCTCGCGCGGCAGAACGGCAAGGGCGGCTTTCTGGAGTGGAGACAGCTGGGCGGCGTGCTGCTGTTCGGCGACAAGCTGATCATCCACACCGCGCACCAGTTCAAGACGGCCGCCGAGTCCTTCATGCGGCTGGACGAGATCCTGGGTAGCTACGACGACCTCAGCAGGCGCGTGAAGCACGTCTCCAGGAGCCATGGCCAGGAAGGGTTCAAGTTCTTCAACGGCGCCCGCATCAGCTTCCTGGCCCGCTCCGAGAGCAGCGGGCGCGGCTTCAGTGGCGATACGGTGATCATGGATGAGGGGATGATGCTGCGGGCCGCGCCGATGGGCGCCCTGCTGCCGACCATGTCAGCCCGCTACAACCCGCAGCTCATCTACACCGGCAGCGCCGGCATGGGCGAGGAGTCCGAGCAGCTGGGCACGCTGCGCGCGCGGGCCCTCGCCGAGACCGAGGAGCCGGACCAGAGCCTGGTCTACCTGGGGTACGGGATCGACCCGCACGTCAAGGAGTGCCCGCGCGATGAGCGCGAGCGGATCATCTGCCGGGACCACGACGACCGCGACGACCCGCGCAGCTTCGCCAGGGCCAACCCCGCTATGGGCATCCGTATCCGTGAGGCCCACATCTGGCGCGAGTTCGCGACCATGCGCCCGGACTTGTTCGACCGTGAACGGCTCGGTGTCGGCACCTACCCGGTGGCCGTGGACGACGCCTGGAAGGTCATCGACAAGGAGACCTGGGAGGCGCTGACCGACACCTCCTCGGGCATGAAGGACCCGGTGGCGTTCGGGGTCGACGTGACCCCCGAGCGGTCGCACGCGGCGATCGGCGCGGCCGGCCACAACGGTCAGAGCACCGAGGCCGGCGAGGTGACCCACCTGGAGGTCATCGACCACCGGCCCGGCACCGGATGGGTGACAGACCGGCTGATGGATCTGGTGGAGAAATGGCGCCCCTGCGCGATCGTCATCGACACCTTCGGCCCGCCGGCCACGCTGATCCCCGCGGTGAAGAAGCGGCTGGCCGCGAAGCTGGAAGAGACAGGCGACGCGTACTACGAGGAGCTGCTCATCGAGGCCAAGACGCGCGACGTCGCCAACGCGTACGGCCTGTACATCGACCTCATCGAGGAGCAGCGCGCGGTGCACCTGGGACAAGCCCCGCTCGCTACCGCGCTCGCCGGGGCCGATACCCGGCCGGTGGGCGACGGTAAGACCTGGGCCAGGCGCGGCGCGTCGGTCGACATCAGCCCGCTGGTGGCCGTCACGAACGCCGCCTGGGCGCACGCAGAGCGCAAGGACGTCGTACCGGAAGGGGCACCGAACCTGTGGTGATGACCGTGCTGGAGATCCTTTTCGTCCTGGCCGCGCTCGCCGGGGTGGCGATGTTGTCGCTCCCGGCCGCGCTGATCGCGGCAGGCGTGCTCGGGGTCGTCGCCGTGGAGCGGCGCCAGGCCGAGGCCGCGCCGCCGAAGCAGAAGGAGACGGCCGAGTGAAGGGACTGTTCGGCCTGTTCGACCGGCGGGGCCTGGAGGACCCGGGCACCCCGCTCACCGATACGGCTTTGCTGAACTGGCTGGGCGGGGCCGCGACCGACGCCGGCGTGGCCGTCAGCGAGCAGACCGCGCTCCGCATGCCGGCGGTGTGGCGCTCCGTGACCGTCATCGCCGGGGTGTCCTCGGCGCTGCCGCTGCCCACGTTCAAGACCGGCACCCGGACACGGACAGTGAACGCGCTGCTGGAGGACCCGCACCCGGAACTGACGCCGCTGGAGGTCTGGCGCTTGGCGTACCTGTACCGGGTGCTGTGGGGCAACGCGTACTTGCAGAAGATGCGAGCTCCCTCCGGGCAGGTGAAGGAGCTGTGGCCCATCTCGGCCAACAGGGTCCAGGTCGACCGCGAGCGCCCGACCGAGGGCAACCCGACGGGCAAATGGTTCTGGGCCACCGACGACTGGGGCGTGACGCACCGGCTCACCCCCCGCGACATCCTGCACATCCCCGGCCTGGGGTACGACGGGCTGACCGGGGTGTCCCCGGTGAGGCTCGCGTCGCAGGGAATCGGTCTCGCACAAGCGGCGGAGAAGGGCGCCGCGAGGCTGTTCGGCTCCGGCAACATGATCGGGGGCGTGCTCCAGACCGAGCAGCGGCTCAACCCGGACCAGGCCAACGCGCTGAAGGAGCGGTGGCGGGCGAAGATGTCCGGCGTCGCCAACTCGCACGAGGTGGCCGTTCTCGACTCGGGTGCGTCATTCGCGCCGGTGGCGATGCCCAACACGGACGCGCAGTTCCTGGAGTCTCGCGAGTTCCAGAACACGGAGATCGCACGCATGTTCGGCGTCCCGCTGTTCCTCCTGATGGAGACCTCCAAGAGCACGTCGTGGGGTACAGGGCTGGAGCAGCAGGCCACCGGCTGGGTGAAGTTCGACCTCGCCCCTACCTGGCTGGCGCCGACCGAGCAGCGCATCACCAAGGAGCTGCTCGGCAAGACCGAGTACGCGAAGTACCAGGTGGCCGGTCTGCTGCGCGGCGACTCCAGCGCGCGGGCGACGTTCTACCGGGCGATGCGCGACACCGGTGTGATGTCCGCCAACGACATCCGGGAGTTGGAGGACTTGCCGCCGATCCCCGGTACTGCGGGCGACGTCTATCTCCAGCCCACGTACATGGCTCCGCTCGGCTCCAACCCGCTGGCCCCCGACGAGGCCCCGCCCGAGGTCAAGGCCGCGTGGCACCAGGCCGAGGCGCACCGCCTGCTGAACCCAACCCCCGCTGCTGACACAGGAGGCGACGATGAACGTGACCCTGATCGGGACTGAGGAGCGCCGGCGCCTGCCGCTGTCGGCGGCCGACGTCGTGATCCGTGCCGAGGGCGGGGCCGAGCGGTTCAGCGGGCACGCCGTGGTGTACAACTCGCGGACGGCGATCGGCAATCCGCTGCGCTGGGGCTTCTACGAGGAGGTCGCGTCGGGAGCGTGCACCAAGACGCTGACGGAGTGCGACGCGCGGTTCCTCATCGACCACGACTCCTACTACGTCGTCAGTCGGATGTCCGCAGGGACCCTGCTCCTGGCCGAGGACGACCGGGGCCTGGCCGTCGACAGCGCCCTCGACGCTGGCCTGTCCTACGTCTCGGACCTCAAGGCCAACATCCGCAACAAGAACGTCACCGGCATGAGCTTCGGGTTCTACGTCATCAAGGACGAATGGAACCAGGAGCAGCTGGAGATCGAGGGCGCCGACCCGGTCCAGGTCGACGTCCGCATCATCCGCGAACTCCGCCTCGTTGAGGTCTCCGCGGTCACGTTCCCCGCCTACACGGAGACCGAGGCCGAACTCAAGGCCGTGGCCCGTGCCCTGGACCACCGCGGCGACCTCGCCGCCGTCGAAGCCCGCGCCGAGTTCCGGCCCGAGCTGCTCGACATGGTGCACATCTCGCGCGAGCCGGGTGAGTCCACTCGCGTCACACAGGAACCCGCTGAGCCGGCCGTGTCCACTCAGCCCCGGTCCCTGGACGTAGATCTGCGCATGAGAGCGCTGGCCGCCCGCTACGGGCTGCCGCGCTGACCCACCCGACCCATGCCAGCCCCGGAGTCCCCGGGGCTGTCAGGCGTGCCGTGAAAGGACACAGACGCCATGCCCAACCTGCTCGACCGAGCCATCGAGACACAGAACCGCAACTGGTCCCGGATGAACGAGATCCGCGAAGAGGCCGAGCGCGAGGGCCGCGAGATGACCGAGGAGGAGCGGACCAACTGGGACGCCGCCGAGGCCGACCTCACCCGCGCCTCCAACGACATCGAGCGCATCAACCGCATGGCCGCCCTGGACACCGTCGACCGCTCCGGCGCCGTCATCACCACCGGCGGCCCCGAGGACCGTGAGGCCGGTGGCCAGGACGCCGAACAGGCCCGCTACGCCGACGCGTTCGGCCGCTACCTCCGCAGCGGCATGCGCCGCCTGACCGACGACCAGCGCTCTCTCCTGGAGCGCAGCTACAGCGAGCTGTCCGACACCCGCGCGCAGGCCGCCGGCATCGACACCCTCGGCGGCTACCTGGTCCCCGACGGGTTCCTCGGCACGATGACCGAGACCATGCGCGCGTACGGCGGGATCCTCGGCCTGGCCACGCCGATCAACACGGCCACCGGCAACGACCTGATGTGGCCGACGAACGACGACACCGGCAACGAGGGCGAGATCCTCGGCGAGAACGAAGAGGTCGGCGAGCGGGACGTCACCGTCGGGCAGCGCAAGCTCAAGGCTCACATCTACTCCAGCCGCATGGTGAAGGCGTCCCTGGCGCTGATCCAGGACTCCGCGTTCGACCTGGACGCCTGGCTGCCGAGGAAGCTGGGCGAGCGCATCGGACGGCGGGCGGCGCGCTCGTTCACCACCGGCAGCGGCGTGGACGAGCCGCAGGGCATCACGGTGGGTATCGGCATCGGCAAGACAGGCGGCGCCGGCCAGGTCACCTCGGTCACGTACGACGACCTGATCGACCTGGAGCACTCCGTCGACCCGGCCTACCGGGACGCCGGACGCTGCCGGTTCGTCTACAACGACACGACGCTCTCCACCCTGCGCAAGCTCAAGGACGGCGACGGCCGCCCGCTGTGGGTGCCCGTTCCGGCCCCCGGCTTCGCAGCCACGATCAACGGCCAGCCGTACACGGTCGACAACAGCATGCCGGGCCCCGGCGCCAACAACGTCAGCATCGTCTTCGGGGACATCGCCGCCGGCTACATCGTGCGCCAGGTCCTCGCCGTGCAGACCATGCGCCTGACCGAGCGCTACGCCGAGAAGCTCCAGGTCGGCTTCCTGTCCTTCGCCCGTCTCGACGGGATGATCGACGACTACTCGGCGATCAAGGGCTACAAGCACCCCGCGTCCTGACCCCCTCTCCTGGGCGGCACGGCGGTGCCGCCCAGGGCCAACCCTGAAAGGGGCACAGCCCGATGAAGGACATCTACAACAGCGTCCTGGTCAAGGCGTCGCTCGTACCGGCCGCGCGCACCGCGACGGCCACCGGTACGGGCATCGACCGCAACGAGGACGGCTCGATGTTCCAGGACGCGCTCGTCGTCGTCACGGCCGGTGTCATCACCGACGGGACGCACACGATCGAGGTCCAGGACTCCGACGACAACACCACCTTCGCCGCGGTCGCGGACGCCTACCTGGTGGGCGCTGAGCCCGCCATCGCCGCCGCCGACGACAACAAGCTGTACGAGATCCGGTACACCGGCCGGAAGCGGTACCTGCGCGTCGTCAGCACCGTGGCGGGCGCCACGACAGGCGGAGTCGCCGGTGCGCTCGTCATCCTGTCCGACCCGCGCATTGCCCCGGTGGTGCGCAACTGATGGCCCGTATCCGCATCCTCACCGCGATCGGCGGGCTCGGGTTCTCCTGGCGTCCGGGCGAGCTGGTCGACCTGGACGAGACCGAGGCCGCCAAGTGGGCCGACGGCGTACGGGCCGAGTACGCCGAACCCCCGCCCCCGCCCCCGCCCGGCGGCAGCGCGCCGCCGCCGGCGCCGGACGGCAACGACCAAGAGCCGTTCGACCCGAGCGCCCACACCATCCCCGACGTCCTGGCGTACCTGGACACCGTGGGCGAGAGCGAGGCCCTGCGCGTGTACGAGCTGGAGGAAGCCGGCGAGAACCGCGCCGGTATCAGCAAGCAGAAGGACCGCGTCCTGGAGCGTGCTCACGCACGCGACGCCGAGCACGCGGCCACCGGTCCGTCCGAGGTGGCGGCCGACACCTCGCGCGGCGGCGGCCGCGGCGACGGAGCCCTTGAGACCCGCGACCAGTGAGGTGGTGACCGGTGCCGTTCGACTTCGGCGCAACCGCGCGCCTGACTGCTGAGTGCCGCGACCCGGGCGGCACCCTCACCACCGCGGCGACCGCCGTCGTGACGATCGGCCTTCCCGACGGGACGACCAGCACGGCGGCCGCCATCGAGGAGCCGGACGGCAGCGGTCGCTACCAGGCCGACTACGTCACCACCGCCAGCGGGCGGCACACCGTGCGCTGGGTGTTCACCGGTCCGTCCGACGCGTACACCGATGTGATGGACGTACGGCCGGCGCAGTCGACCGCGATCTACTCGCTGGCCGAGGCGCGCAGCCATCTCAAGCTGACGCGGCACGACCAGGACGACGAGGTCCGCACCTGGGTGGAGACCACTACCGAGGCCGTGGAGTGGTTCGTCGGTCCCGTCACTGTCCGTACGGTAACGGAGCGTCACTCGGTCAAGGTGGCCGGTGTCCTGGCGCTGCGTAAGGTCCCGGCGCTGGAACTGACGGCCGTCGTCCCGGTTCTGTCCGGCGCCGGCACGTACGACGTCGACGGTCTGGACCTCGACGGAGACACCGGCATCGTCAGGCGCAAGGACGGCGGCGACTTCCACGGGCCGCTCGACGTCGTCTACCAGGCCGGGCGGCGCATCGTCACCAGCGACATCGCCTCCGCCGGAAAGATCATCCTTCAACATCTGTGGCGCACCCAGCAGGGACCCGGACGACCGCAGCCCGGAACCGGCGACTTCGACGTCACCGAGCCCATCCCGGGCCTGGGCTACGCGATCCCCAACCGCGCCATGCAACTCCTCAGCCCGAAGCAACTGCCCCCAGGGATCGCGTAGATGAAGACCTCAGCCGTACCCGGCGCGATCGACGCACTGCTGTCGATCTGCCGCGCCGCCCCCGCACTCGCCGTGGACCAGGTCCTCATCATCGACGGCCCGCCGGTCGGGGACATGTCCGACCAGGACATCGTCGCCATCGGGTGGAACCCCGGGGACGAACCAGGGGCCGACCTCACCCAGGACTTCGCCTACGCCGGAGCCCGGACCAGGGACGAGGACTTCAACGTCACCGGCTGGATCGAGTCGTGGAGCGGCGACGGCGACGTCCAGCCCCGGCGCGCGCGAGCGTTCGAACTCCTCGGCGTGATCGAGACCGCGATCCGCGCGAGCGGCACGAATACGACCGCGCCCACCCTCGGTGGCGCGGTCCAGTGGGCCCATCTCACCCGGGGCCAGCTCCAGCAGTTCAACACCGACCAGGGCATCCGCGTCGGCATCGCGTTCACCGTGACCTGTCGCGCCCGTCTCTGACCCACCACCAGGAGGAAGCCATGGCGCGTGTGCGCTACATCGGCCCGGAGCCGGTCACCGTGCCGGAGCTGGGCAGGGCTGTGCAGCCGGACGAAATGGTCGAGGTGCCGGACGACCGGTACGAGGGCTACGTCTGCCAGCCGGAGACGTGGGAGTCCGTTGAGGAGCCGAAGCCCGAGCGGGCGCCGGTGATGAGGGTCGCGGGTAAGTCCGCGGCGAAGGAGGGCTGAGCTGTGGCGATCGGTTCCGGGCTTGGTGCTCAGATCGGTATCGCGGCCGAGGTGTCGTACGGGACCGCTGTCCTGCCGACGAAGTTCATCGAGTTCACGAAGGAGAGCCTCGCGCTCCAGAAGACGACCGCGCAGTCCGCGGGGATCGCGGCTGGTCGTCTGGTCGCGCTGTCGTCGCGGCGCGTGGTGACGCAGCGGCAGGCGGCGGGGTCGATCGAGATGGAGGTCACGAACAAGGCGATGGGCGTGTTGTTCCAGTCGCTGATGGGGACGACGGTGACGCCGGTGCAGCAGGCGGCGACGGCGGCGTATCTCCAGACGCACCTGCTCGTGGACACGGCGGGCAAGAGCCTGACCGTCCAGAAGGGTGTGCCGCTGACGACGGGCGCTGTGACGGATAAGACGTTCCTCGGGTGCAAGGTCGTGTCGGCGGAGTTCTCGTGTGAGGTCGGCGGCATGCTGACGGCCAGCTTCGAGATCGACAGCAAAGACTGTGACGAGACGCAGACCCTGTCCGTCGCCAACTACCCGGCCATGAGCCCGTTCCACTTCGGGCAGATGTCGGTGAAGACCGGGTCGTACGGCACGGAGACGGCGCTGGACGGCATCCGGAAAGTCAGCCTGAAGATCGAGCGCCCGCAGGAGACGGAGCGCTTTTACGCGGGGCAGTCCGGGCTGAAGAAGGAGCCCATCTCCAACGACCAGGTCAAGGTGAGCGGGACGCTGGAGACGGACTACGTCGCCACCACCCTTGACGACCTGCACACCTCGGACGCCGCGACGTCGCTCGTGTGGGACTTCACGGGGCCGCTGATCGCGCTGACGCACTACGAGCGCGTCACGTTCAAGATCCCCGCGATCCGGCTGGACGACTCACCGCCTGTCGTCGAGGGCTTCGACGTGATCAAGCCCAAGTTCAACTTCACCGGGCTGTACGACGGCACGAACCCCATCGCGCTGGAGTACATGTCCACCGACATCACACTCTGAGGGGTGGCCGGTGGTCGCCTCCAGCTTTCAGATCCTCGGCACCGGCCAACTCCTCGAACTGCAACGCCGTCTCCGGGCGGCCGGCCACGAGAACATCCGGGCCAGCATGCAGCGGCGTACCCGCCGGGCGGCCGAACCGCTGAAGAACGATCTCCAGCAGAACATCCGGTCCCTTCAGATCAACTCCCCTGGCCGGAGGTCCGGGTCGCGCGGTGGCAGCTCGCCGACGTCGCGCCCACTGCGGGCGACGATCGCCGGGGCGATCCGGATCAGCGTCCGGACCGGGCAGACACCGGGCGCCCGCGTGTGGATCGACCGGAACTCTCTGCCGCCCGAGATGCGGAACATGCCGCAGGTCATCAACACCGGGCGGATCAGGCACCCCGTGTACGGCAACCGGCGCCGGTGGGTCACGCAGACCGCAACGCCCCTGTGGTGGGACAAGACCGTGCGCTCCCACCAACCCCGCATGCAGGCCGAGGTCGCGCGCGTCCTGGACGACGTGCGCCGCCGTCTCGAATAGGAGCAACAGTGATCATCGTCTACACCCCGGCAGGCGGCGGCGAGCCGGAGCAGTACGACCAGCGGGACCTCCTGGTGTCCGAGGCGTCGATCGTGTCCCGGACCATCGACAAGACGTGGGGCGAGATCAAGCAGGGCCTCGGCGAGGAAGACCTCGACTCCATGCGCGGGATCGTGTGGGTGCTGAAGAAGCGCCACAATCCGACGCTGCGGTTCAAGGACTTCGACCCCGGTGTGGACGACATGTCGACTCGCTTCGACAAGCGGGAAATCGTGGACTACGTGCGGAACGCCGTCGCGGTCCGGGCGTCGGAGCCGGACGTGACGATGGAGCAGATCGCGCACATCCTGCGCGAGCTGCCCGACGCGGCAGCCGACCCGGAGCACGCCCGCGCCACGATCGCCGAGCTGACGGCCGAGGGAAAAGACCCGGCCCCGGTGGACCTGCCGGAGTAGAAGGCCCCGAGCCCAACCCGGACATCACCACTGTCCGGCTGGAGTACCTCGGGCTGTTCGCGAACCTCTGCAACATGCCGCCGTCGGTGGTCGACGAGCAACTCGTAGAGGACTTCTACACGCTCATCGCCTGGATGGACGCCCACCTGAAAGCACAGTCCGGAGGTGAGTGACCGTGGCCAGCGCGATGACCTTCGTTCTCGCAGCCCGTGACCTGGCGTCCGACACCATGGACGACATCGGGGACGCCGCCACCCGCATGGGCCGGCGGCTCACCATCGCAGCGATCCAGTCGGACACGGCGATGCGCCGGCTCGGGCGTACGACGACCGCGCGCATGGCCGCGTTCCGGTCGGACACCACCTCCGGGGCGAAAGCCGCCGAGGCCCTGAAGGCGTCTCTCATCTCCCTGGCACCGGCGGCGATTCCGGCGGCAGCGTCGCTGGCGCCGATCGCTGCTGGGGCGGGCGCCGCAGCGGTGGCGATCGGTGTGTACGGTGCGGCGCTTGGCCCGCAGATCGCTGCGATGGGCGAGGCGGCCGAGGCCGAGAAGGCGTACAAGGACGCGGTCGAGGAGTCGGGCCGTACGTCTCAGCAGGCTGTGGCCGCGCAGATCAAGTACTCGGCGGCGATGGCGAAGCTGCCCCCGGCAACGCGGCTCGCGGCGGCCGGGATGTCGGTCCTGAAGGACGAGTACAAGGACTGGTCGGACAGTCTCGCTGGGGACACGATGGGCCCGGTCAACAAGGGCTTGGCGATCTTCGGCGCGTTGCTGCCGACGACGACGGGCCTGGTCAAGGGCACGTCGACTGAGCTGGACCGGATGATGACGATCGCGGGCGGCGCGATGTCGACGCCCGGGTTCGACCGGGCGGCAGCCAAGTTCGAGGGCTTCGCTGTCGGCACGCTCCGCAAGGTGAATGACGGGCTGCTGGCGCTGGCCGGGTCGGATGTTGAGGTCGGCTCCAACGCGGCCGAGTTCATGGACTACGCCGCGGCTCAGGGCCCGGTGGTGAAGTCGACTCTGCTCGCGATCGGTGAGGCGTTGTTCCACCTGTTGCAGGCGGGGTCTGAGGTCGGCGTGGGCATGCTCCAGGTGGTCAACATCCTGGCCAGGCTCGTCAGTGCGGTGCCGCCGGGCGCGATTGCTCTGATGTTCCAGCTCGCCATTGCGATCAAGCTTGTGCGCTTGGCGGCGCTTGGTCTGGCTGCGGCTCGTACGGCGGTGGCCGGGTTCGGTGCGTCGCTGGTCGCGATGCAGACGGCGGCGGCCGGGGCGACGGGCCGTATGGCCACGCTGACGGCGATGTTCGGCACGCTGTCGAAGACGGCGAAGCTGGCGCTGATCGGTACGGGTATCGGGCTGCTGGTGGTGGCGCTCGGGTCGCTGATGCAGATGGGGCAGAAGGCCCCGCCGGACGTCGACCGCATCACCACGTCTCTGGGGAAGCTCGCTACGACGGGCAAGGTGTCCGGCGAGGCGGCGCGCGTCTACGGCAGGGATCTCGGCGGGCTCGCCGACTCCCTGCGCGAGCTGGCCCGCCCGTCGAACGCGGCGGGTATCCAGCAGTGGGCGACGCAGCTCATCGGCATGGACTCCACCCCGGTCAAGGAAGCCAAGAAGGATCTTGACGGGATCGACAAGGCTCTCGCGTCGATGGTCCAGTCCGGCAACGCGGACCAGGCCCGCGCCGCGTTCGACAAGGTCGCCGCGGCGATGAAGAAGAAGGGCCTCAGCGCGCGCGAGCTGAAGGCCGAGCTGGGGGACTACGAGGCGGCCCTCGCTACAGCGGCGCTGGAGGAGCAACTCGCCGCGCAGAGCATGGGCCTCTTCGGCGCTCAGGCGCAGGCGGCCCAACGGAAGCTGGCTGAGGCGAAGGCGTCCACGGACGGGCTGCGGCAGAGCATCATCGCGCTGAATGAGGTGCAGCGTCAGGGCCTCGGCGGGATGATCGGGTTCGAGGCGGCGATCGACAGCGCGGCAAAAGCGGCGAAGGAGAACGCTGGCGCGCTGAAGATGGTCGGCGGGCAGCTCGACCTCAACAGCCCGAAGTCGCAGGCTGCGGCGACCGCGCTGAACGACCTGGCGGCGAAAACCGATGAGGCCGCCGCGTCGACCCGCCAGAGCACGGGGTCGTGGGCAGCGGCGAACGCGGTGTACGACCGGGGCCGGGCGAAGCTGATCGCATCGGCGATGGCGATGGGCCTTACCCGCGGTGAGGCGGTCAAGCTCGCAGGTCAGATCCTGAAGACGCCGGACAAGACCGCGCGGCTGAAGGGCAACCTGGAGGATCTGAAGGCGAAGCTGGCCGACGCGAAGGCGCGCCTGAATAACGCGCCTTCGTCGAAGACGGCGAAGCTGAAGGGTGAGATCTCCGACCTGCAACGGAAGATCGCTTCGGCGAAGTCGGCGATTGCCGGCGTCAAGGGCAAGACCGTCAGCATCACGGTCCAGTACCGGTCTTCCCACTCCAGTGCGTCGGACTTCGCCAAGTCGATCGGCGGCTTCGCGACGGGCGGCCCGGTCGGCTTCCCAGCCGGCGGCCCGGTGCGCGGCCCTGGCACGGGCACATCGGACAGCATCCTGGCCCGGCTGTCCAACGGGGAGTACGTCATCCCGGCGGACCGGGTCAGCCAGCTCGGGGTCGGGTTCTTCGACGCGATCCGTAACGGCAAGGTTGGCCGGGCGAAGCCTGTCCCGACCTCGACGTCAGCGGGCCGCCCGGTGTCCTCCGGGGGTGGGGCGGGGCAGAGCGTGACGAACATCAACATCAAGGTCGAGGGTGCCCTCGACCCGGTGGCGGTGGGGCGGCAGCTTCAGCAGGTGCTCCTCAACTTGAAGCGGACGCAGGGCATCAACGTCAACTTGGGGGTGGGCTGATGACGCTCGTATCCGTTGAGGTCGCGTTCGGCAGCACCCTGTTCACGCCGGTCACCGACATGGTGTGGACGGACATCACCTCCCGGGTCGACGTGAAGGAGGTGGGGATCACCGGGTCGCGGGGTGCGGCGGACGAGCTGGCGGATACGCAGGTCGGGACGTACTCGATGCTGCTGGACAACAGCGACGGGGCGTTCTCTCCGGGGCTGTCGTCGTCGCCGTACTACCCGAACGTCAGGAAGGGCACCCCGATCCGGGTGCGGGTGCAAACCGGCGAGAAGAACTGGGTGCCCAATCCGACCTTCGAGGTGGGCACCGAGTACTGGTCGCCGTCCGGGTCGCAGACCATCATCCAGTCCGTCGTCCGGGCCCACGACGGGGCGGCCAGCATGCGCATCAGCTGGACCGCCGTCTCGTCCCAGTCGGTACGCACCCCCTTGGAGTACCTGACCGCCGGCGCCACGTACACGGCCAGCGCCTGGGTATGGGTTCCGGCCGGCGCCCAGGCCATCCGGCTCAAGGCGGCCGACGAGGCGGGGACCGACATCCAGCTAGGTGCTCTGTCGACCGTCACCGACGCCTGGCAGCGGATCACCGTGACGTGGGCCGCTACCGCGCCCGACCAGCAACTGCGGATCAGCCCGACCGGGACGCCCGCGGCAGGGCAGCAGGTGTGGGTGGACTCGGTGCAGGTGGAAGCCGGGGCCGTGGCGAGCGCGTTCGACCCGGTGCCGATCCGTATCCACCACCGTTTCTGGGGTGCGGTCAACGACTGGCCAGTGAAGTGGAAGGGCCTGTACGCGACGGCCCGGATCACCTGCTCGGACCTGATGGCCCCGCTGTCCCGCCAGCCGCAGCTCCGCAGCGCCCTGGACGAGGAGGTCTTGGAGAACGGGCCGATCGCGTACTACCCGCTGACGGAGGACTCCGGGTCGACGAGCGCGGGCGACCTGTCCGGCATCGTCACCGGGGCCCTGTCGGTGGTGCAGATCGGCGGCACCGGCGGCACGCTCGACTTCGGCTCCGGCGCGGCACCGGCGGCCACGCGCGAGTCCTACCCGCAGTTCACCCCCACGTCCGCGACGGTCGGGAAGTTCCTCTTCGCGGACCTGGGCGACGAGTACGAGCGCCTGAGCGCGGCCCGGTACAACACGGTCGAGGGCTGGTTCAGCACGACAACCGGCGGCCGGGTGATCCTCGGTCTGGAGTCCGTGGACCTCCAGTACCAACTGTGCTTCAGCCTCTCGGCCGGCGGAATCTTCCAGGTGGAGTCCACCATCGACGGCCCCGGGCCGCTGACCGTCCTGACCTCCGGGTCCGGGAACCTGGCCGACGGCGCCATGCACCACTTCGTGTACGACGAGTGGAGCAGCGGTCTGTGGATCGACGGCGTCAGCAAGAGCCTCGGTTTCCCCGGCACCATGTTCGATCTGCGGAAACTCGCGGTCGGCGCGTTCCGGTCAACCCGGCTGTGGTCGGGTTCGGTTGGCGGCGTCGCCCTCTACACCACCTCGGGTGGTCCGCGCGGCCCGGACCTGCTCGACCACTACACGGCCGGGGCAACCGGCTTCGCCGGAGAGGACGCGGACGCCCGCATCCAGCGCATCGCCCGCTACGGCAAGGTCGCTTCGGTCACGATCCTCGGCAGCGTCCACGACCCCGTCGCGTCGCAGGGTGAGGGCGGGGCCACGGCGCTCGCCATGATGCGCGCCGTCGAGAAGTCCGAGGCCGGCCGCCTGTACGCCGAACGCGACTGGATCGGCATGGCGTACCAGTCCCGCGATGTCCGCTACAACCCGAGCCCCGCCGAAGAGGTCTTCACGATCTCCTACGCCGATCTGGAGACCGACGACGTCGAGCTGACCGACGACGACCAGAAACTCACGAACACCGTGGTCGCCCAACGGCCGGGCGGGGCGCGGCAGCGCATCATCAGCCAGCCGTCAATCGACCGGTACGGGCCGTATGACCCCGGCGAGATGACCCTGCTGAAGACCAGCGACGCCGCCGTGGCCGCCGCCGCGAACTGGATCGTGAGCCGGTACGCGGACCCGCCGCCCGAGCTGCGGGAGATCCCCGTCGAGGCGTACACGATGCCGAACTACGCGGACATCCTCGACGGCGAGATCAGCGAGTACTTCACGGTCACCGACCTGCCGGCCGAGTCGGACTCATCCGAGCAGCGGGTCACGATCGAGGGCTACACGGAGACGATCAAGCAGTCGTCGCACCTGATCAAGTTCCACACCTCGCGCTCGGCGAACGACTCCGTGTGGATCCTCGGCGACTCCGTCTACAGCGTCCTCGGCTCCACCACCCGCCTCGCCTACTGAAAGGGCCCACCGTGCCGATCCCTGTTGTGCGGGCGGAAACGTTCTACACCCCGCCCCCGCGCCTGCCCGCCGACGCCTGGGCACATCTCCCGGCCGCCGAGCTGGTGTTCAAGTACATGGAGTACCGCACCGGCCGCCGCCTGTTCCCCCCGACCGGCACCGTCGAGCAGACGTACTACGCCCGCATCAACCACAACCGGTGGCTGACCGACTGCATCTGCGGATCCGCAGCGATCGTCAGCCCCACCGACCCCCGGTACGGCTGTACCGCGTGCGGCTGGGGCTGGTGCGCGCTGATCTTCCCCGACGACGTCGAGGCCGTCGAGGCGTCGGTGATGGGCGAGCCGCCGAACCTGCGGAACTGGTGGCACCCGGACGACCCCGGTAATCCGGACGCCCCGCAGCCCGAGGTGGTGGAGCCGTGACGTTCTCACCCCGCACCTGGGTCGCCGGTGAAACCGTGTCCGAGGCCATGATGAACACCGAGGTCCGCGACCAGTTCAACTCGATGTTCGCCGCCTGGCCGACGTACACCCCGGCGTGGACCGCGTCCACGACGAACCCGATTCTCGGCACGAGCATCATCACCGGCCGGTACCTCAAGGTCGGCCGCCGGGTCGATGTCTCCGTGCTCCTGACGACCGCGTCGGGTACGGGCTTCGGTGCGGGCATCTATGCCTTCAGCGTCCCGTTCACCGCGGCATCGGCAACGGTCCCGTACCTCGGCACCTCGCGCCTCACCGGAGCCGACACCTGGATCGGGCAGACGTCCTTGGCCAGCGGCGGGACGACGTTCAACTGCACGTTCCCGTCCAGCGCCACGAACACGCGGGGGACGAACATGGGTCGCAACGACCCCGAGGTCCACGCGATCGGGATGATCCTGCGCGCTTCACTGACGTACCAGTCCGCGACCTGATGGACCGCCGCCGTGTTCTCACCGCCGTGGCTGGTGCGGCTGTTGCTGCACCGCTGTCCGCGTTCCACACGCCTACGAAGGGGCCTGCCCGTATGTCGCACCATGTTCTGGTCACCGAGGCGGGGGCGCGTCTCGCGCTCCTGGCCTGTGTCCTCCGCAACTCCGGCGACGGATGGAAGATCCTCAACGATGCCGGGCACAGCCCCTCTGGCATCACCGGCGTGATCACCCACCCGGACCGGCTGGAGCTGACACACGCGGACACCGCCGCCAAGGTCTTGAGCGTGCAGGTCAAACCGGACGAGTACCTCACGGCTCGCGCCTACCGCTGCGGTGAGTCCGTCGGTCTCGCCGCCTCCCGCATCTACCTGTACAAGGGCACGTCGACGACCCCGCTCTCCCCGGCAACCGTGGTCGCGGCGACCGGCAATCTCTGGGTGAAAGGGTTCATGGAACTCCCGCCCGCGCCGTAACCCGCCCCGTATTCCGGGCCCCGAGCCACCAGGCCGGGGCCTCTCTCATGCCAGGAGGCACGCATGGCACAGCTCGACACCGACGAGCTCGCCCAGGTCGCGTATGCGGCGTACGGCGAGAGCGTCGACCACCGCAACCTCCTCGGCCATCCGATGCCGGAGTGGGCCGAGCTCACCGAGCCGATCCGGGCCGCGTGGACGGCGGCCGCGGCCGCCGTCGCCCGAGCGGCCACCACCCGCACCAGAGACGGGAGTTGACCATGGCCACAGCCATGTCCGCGGCGCGGTTCCTGCGCGCGCTGAAGGACGAGGGTCTGACCGTCGTCGAAGTCGGCGACTGGCGTACGCACAACCGCAACAAGGTCGGCCCCTGGGGCCCGGTCCACGGCGTGATGATGCACCACACGGTCACCAAGGGCACCGAGACCACCGTCCGCATCTGCCGT
>NZ_JARJHW010000118.1:0-22505 GCF_040560175.1 Streptomyces panacea | reverse complement strand
CGCACTGAAGCAGAGAGGCACAGCATGGCGAACGGCATGCTCCTGGCCGGACAGACCCTGATCACCGAATCCGGGGACCGGGTCACGGTCGCCGAGCTGTTCGGCTCGGGCGGCCAGGGCGAGGTCTACCGGGTGCGGACGCCGCACGGCGACCGGGCCGTCAAGTGGTACTACCCACAACTGGCCGACGCCCGGCAGCGGCAGATCCTCGAAGGGCTCATCCACCACGGCTGGGGCGACGACCGGTTCCTGTGGCCGCAGACGGTCGTGATGGACCCCGACGCCTCGTACCCGGGCTTCGGCTATCTGATGGACGTACGGCCCCAGCGCTTCCACGACCTGCCGGCGCTGTTCCGCCGTGACCCGTCGGTGGCGGCGACCACGCTGCGTACGCTCGTCGCCGCCGCGCTGCACACCGTCGAGGCGTACTTCACCCTGCACTCCAAGGGCATCGCCTACCGTGACATCAACTGGGGCAACATCTTCTTCGACCCGGCCACCGGCGACGTGCTGGTGTGCGACAACGACAACGCCGTGGTGGAGGGCGAAGCCGCCGCCGTCGCCGGGACGATGGACTTCATGGCCCCCGAGCTGGTGCGCGGCGACAACGGCGCGCTGCCCGGCATCCAGACCGACCTGCACTCGCTCGCCGTACTGCTGTTCCTGCTGCTGATGAATCATCACCCGCTCGACGGAGCACAGGCGTTGCGGATCCGCTGCATGGACGAGGCGGCCAAGCGCAAGATGTACGGCACCCACCCGCTGTTCATCTACGACCCCGCCGACACCGCCAACCGACCGGTACCGGGCGAGCATCCCACCGTCATCGCCACCTGGGGCGCACTGCCGAAGATCCTGCGCGACCTGTTCGTCAAGACCTTCACGGACGGGCTCACCACGCCCTCGACGCGGGTCCGCGAGTCGCAGTGGCGCGACGCGCTGAGCCGGGTACTCGACGCGATCACGGTGTGCGCGTCCTGCGGCCGGCAGAACATGACCCAGCCCGAGGGCCCCGCGCCCGACTGCTGGAAGTGCGGCAAGACCGTGCAGCTGCCCCCGAAGCTCGAAGTCGTCACGGGCCGCGGCGCCCTGCGCACCCGCCGCGGCATCCGCCTCGACCCCAAGGCGCGGGTGTACGCACACCATCTGGTCGACGACCCGGAGCGGCACGACTTCACCGCCGTGGTGGGCGAGATGACCGAACACCCCCAGCAGCGTGGGCGGTTCGGCCTCACCAACCGTACGTCGCGCGACTGGACGGTCCGCCGCGACGACGGCACGGTCCAGGAGGTCGGCCCCGGCCGCACCGTGGCACTGCGCCCCGGACTGCTGCTGGAGTTCGGCGGCGGCACGGAGGCCGAGGTACACGCGTAGGCCGGGGCAGGCTGATCGGGGCCCGGGACACCGGCCCCGATCAGCCGCCGGAGCGCGGGCGCCGGCGGCGGCGCCACCACGGGCGGCCCTGGGGAGCGGCGCCGCCGCTCCACGGTGTCCACGGGAACGAAAGCAGCGCGAGGGCGCGACCGCTCCGCGGTGGTCGCGGCGGCGGCTCGGGTACGTGGGGCAGGGACGTCGTCGCAGGGACCGCCGGGATCGACACCGCGTCCGGGCGCGGGACCGCGCTCACCTCGATGCGGCACGGGCGCCCGTTCAGCGGGATCTCGACGCGCTGCTCCGCCAGATAGCGGCTGCGCGCCACGCGCATCTCCCGCCGTACGCCCTCCTGCTCCCACACCACCAGGACCAGGACCGCGGGCTCGGGCCAGCGGAACCGCAGTTCCGCCGTGCCGGCGGCGACGCGCCGGGCCGTCAACTCCTCCACCGGGCCCGGCCGTTCGACCAGCACGGTCGGACCCGCCACCGCCCTGTCGCCGAGGACGCTGACCGCCGTCATCCGGACCCGGGTCCGCAGCTCCGGCAGCACGATCACCGGGCCCTCACCCGGCGCCGACCGCGCGGCCGTAGACCCTGACACATCGTCACCCGGCGCCATGGGCGGGCCCGGCCACTCCACCACACGGCCGTTCCCGCGCGCCGGCGGACGCCAGTCGATGGTCACCGTGCCGTCTTCGAGGCGCTGTACGGTCACGTCCTCCACCGGCGACGGCCACTCCACGGACGTTGCCGCGACCCGCAGACCCGGCGACCACACCAACTCCCCGCCCTCGCCCGGCAGATCGGGCACCGCCGGATAGCCGCAGGAGATCTCGTACAGATACGTTCCCGGCCGCAGCGGGCGGTCCACGAACCCCTTCCGCCCGGCCGGCACCAGGAGCCCGTCCACCGGCACACCGTCCGTCGGCTGCTCGGAGCCCCCTGACCGTCCCGCCCGGCGCGGCGTCGAGCGCACCGCCCTGAACCCCGTGGCCGCCGGGTGCGCGCGCCACTCCAGCCGTACGCCGTCGGGCACCGGCACGGCCAGGACCCCCTCCACGTCCGGCACCAGCAGGACGGCACCCGTGACACGGGGGACACCCGCCAACTGTCCACGGCGCAGCGGCAGTACGGCGTACCGCACCCGCCTGCCGATCGGGGCGTGCGGGTCGAGCACCGAGAACGAGCTGTCCGTGTACGGCACCTCGACGGCCTGTTCCGGGGCGCCGTCCACGAAGCGCACCACCCGGTACGACACCGGGCCCCCGAGCCGGGAGGTGTCACGCGGCAGCCGCGCGGCCGTCCACGTCAGGGTGACGGCCCGCCGCTCGACGCTCACCCGCACCGTCGAATCGGTGGGCGACGGCGCGTCGGGGGAGTGCCGCTCGTCGGCGAGCAGTGTGGCGGCGCCGAGCAGGCCCGCCATCGCCTCGTCGTCGTCGGCCGCCCGCCGAACGGCCGCCAGCCAGGAGACCGTCGCGGCGCGCAGCTCACCGAGCGCCCCGAGCCGCCGCGCCTCGTCCATCAGCCGGTCCACGGCCGCCGCCCGGTCGTTCAGGCGGGTCAGGAAGTTCGCCAGTACGTGGTCGCCCGGCCGCGACGGCAGGAGGCCGGCGACCCGCAGCGCCTCCCGCAGCCGTTCACCGGGCCAGACCTCGTTGATCGACTCGGCCGCGTCACGGACGGGCCCCTTGCCGGGGAAGCCCGCCGCGACGGCGGACGCCAGCGGCGCGGCGTCCTCGCTGTGCACACCGAGCGCCTCCGCCGCCTCGGCGGTCGGCCCCCCGGCCCGGTCCCTCAGCTCGCGGCACACCTGCCACAGCACGATGCGGCGCGGCCCCATCGGATCGTCGCGCACGACGGTCTCCATGGTGTCCATCAGCGCCGCCGCCGTACCGGCACGCGGATCGGTGGACGTACGCCACCGTTCGGTCGTCTCCTGAATGTGACGCAGGTCCACCCGCGTCCACGCACGCCCCCGGGCGGGGAACCACAGGCCGTCCAGGATCCGGAACCCGTCGTCCGTCGCCGCCTTCGGCAGCGTCGCGAACGGACTCGTCCCGGCCTCGACGGCCGGTCCCCGCAGCAGATCGGCGGCATGCCGGAACCCCAACCGGCCTATCACCGCGTCCAGTTCGGAGAATCCACGCATGCCGGGAAACTGCGGCAGGACAGGCGGCGGCAGCGGCGGCCGCCGCTCCTGCGTACCGTCGCTCGCGCCTTCCGCCCGTGCGCCTGGCCGCCACCGCTCCACGCCGTGGGTCCTCTCGTTCGTCGCGGCTCTCCGGCCGCCCGGTTCAGCGGGGCGAGGTGTAGAAGTAGATCCGGATGATCGCCGAGTTCGCCGGCTCACCGAGATCGTGGAAGTCGTCCGTCGCCGTCTTCTTGGAGAACATCCCCGGACGGGCCTTGCTGAGCAGCGAGTTGACGCGATGTGCGTACTCCGTGCCGCCCTGGCTGCCGCCGAAGGTCAGGACCAGCGCCGCGGTGCGCCCCGGCCACCTCTTCGTGCCCTTGTTGATCTGGGCGACGATGTCCTCGCTGTCGCCGCCCTTCACCCGGATCTGCTGCGGCTTCAGCTCCACCGACCTCGGCCCGGCCGGGGACGGAGTCGGGGAGGGTGACGGGGAAGGGGAGCTGGACGCCGACGGCCTTCCGCCGGGGCGGGCGGCCAGGGGGTCCGGCCGGTCCGCCATCGACACCAGGGCGAGCACCAGCACGAGGTCGGCGAAGAGCCAGCCGGCCAGCATGACGACACCGGGCCGCCCGCCGCGCCGTACCCGTCCGGCCAGTTGGCCCACCCGGCGTACGGGACGGCTCACGGGCCCACCTCGTCCTGCGGCGGATACGACGGACGCGCCGGACCCTGCTCGGGGATGCCGGGCGTGGCCCGTGCGGTCGACGTGTCATGTCCGGTGCCGTGGGAACCGCCGTTCCCCGCACCGCCGTTCGCCCCCGTCAGTGACAGTCGCTCCGTGGGCGTGTCGTACTCGAAACCGGCCCCGGAGGCGCGCCCGCCCGCGAGAGTCGGCGCGGACGCCGAATCGGGCGCCGGGTGCGGCGCCGGGCCGATTGTCGCGACGTACTCGGAGTCCGGCGCCGCCACAGTCCCGACCTCGAAGCCGTTCTGAGTGACCGTCAGTCCACGCAGTCCCTTGTCCAACCGGGCCGCCGCGTCCTGCCAGTGCGCCGCCGCCGCGTCCCAGCGCTCCGTGGCCTCCCGCATCCCGTCGACGGCGTCGTTCGTGCGCCCGGCGCTGTCCACCAGTGCTTTCGACGCGCGCTCCGTGGCCTGCGCCACCGTCTCCGACTTCGTGGCCAGCGTCTGCTGCGCGGCGGCGAGCGCCTTCAGCGAGGCCTCCACCGTGTCACCCGCCGATTTGACGCGGTCGGCGATCCGGCCGGCCGCGGCCTGGTTCTCGGTTCCCGCCCGCGCGGTCGCCGCCTGCCCGTCCCGTACGGCGGCCTCGATACGGTCGGCGGCCGTGCCGAGCTTCGGCAGCTCGCCGGTCAGCGCGAGGGCGGCCCTCTCCAGCGAGGTGGTCGCGTCCTCCAGCGCCTTCGCCGAGTCGACCAGCGAGTTGTGACTGCGGTCGGCGCGGGACGCCAGTGACTCCATCCGGGTGGCGGCCTTGCTCAGACCGGCCGTGAACTGCTGCGGAGAGGCCGCGCGATGCGGTACGAGCGACAGCTGGACCCGGGTCAGCAGGGACGCCAGCCGGCCGAGCAGATACTCCTGCTCCCCGTTCAGCTTCGCCTCCACGCGGTCCGCCCGCGAACGGGCGCGCGCGTGCCACACCGAGAGCACCACCAGAAGGCTGATCAGCACGACCGCCATCAGTGCCACGTTCTCGAACCGGCCCGACGACGAGAGATGACCGCCGAAGCCCGTCTGCCACAGCTGGAGGAACGGCCGGGTCGCCTCCTTGGGATTCTCCTGGCTCAACTCCCCGTACGCGCGCACCGCTTCCCGCAGCCCGAACCAGGTGATGAGCAGCGGGACGAACACCAGCACGCCCAGCGTCGCCTCCAAGGCCCCCTCGCGGACGGGCCGTTGGCGCATCTCGTCGCGCACCGTCCGTACGAGTGCCCCGGCGCCCGCCTTGGCCGCGAGTGCCACCCGGAGCTGCGCGTGGAGCGGTGCGCGGCGGGCCGGTGGTGGCTGGGCCAGACTCTCCGGGCGTACGTACGCCTGCACCAGATCCACGTCGGCCCACAGATCGAGGCGCGTCCCCTGCTCCAGGTCATGAGCGAGGTCGATGAGCTCCGCACCGCGCAGTTCGAGGGCGGGCTCGGCGGCGAGGATCCTCAGTTCCGCCGCCAGCTTCTTCTGCCGTGGGTCCGCCTGCGCCGTGTTGGGTGATACCTGTGCCAACCCTGTTTCCCCCTGAATCGGGTGTTCCCCGTGACCGTGCTCCGTCGTGCGGCCCGGCCGGCCACCTCGCCGCGACCGTATGGGGGGACGTCCCCGAGATCGCGCTGGTTCCAGGCCGAGTCGAGGATCCCACATACGACACTTCCGGCATGCCCCGATCCCGAGGTGTCCGCCGTTGACACGGACTCGGGGCGGATCTACGTTCTGACAGAAAGCGCTTACTCGACTGGTCCGAAGGGGAGTGTTGACGACGTCCCGCACCGGCTCATCCGCAGACACAGACACAGACACAGACACAGCGACCGGCACAGGCACGGCGACCGGCACAGACACAGGCGCAGCCACCGGCACCGGCACGGGTACGGGCTCCGCCACGGCCCCGGGCTTCGCCGGGCTGCCCGGCGCCGTCGCCGTGTCGCACCTGACCGTGTACGACTGGGAGGCCGCCGACGGCCTCTCCGGTGGTACCCCACATCTGCATCTGACCTGCTCCGAGGGGTATGTCGTGACCGCCGGACGCGGCGCCGTGCAGACCCTCACCGCCGGGGGATTCGCGAGCACCCCCCTGGAGCCGGGCGCCCTGGTGTGGTTCACCCCCGGCACCATTCACCGCCTCGTCAACGAGGACGGTCTGCGGATCGTCGTACTGATGCAGAACAACGGACTGCCCGAGGCCGGGGACGCCGTCCTGACCCTGCCGCCGGAACACCTGAGCGACCCCGAGACGTACGGGCGTCTCGTACGCGTCCCCGAAGGCACCGAGGCCGAGCAGGCGGCGTTCGCCCGGCGCCGGCGGGATCTGGCGATCGAGGGGTTCGCGGCGCTGCGCGCGGCGTGGGACGCCGGCGACGAGAAGCCGCTGCTGGACTTCCACCGTGCGGCGGGCGCACTGGTCCGGCCGAGGCTCGACGACTGGCGGGCGCGCTGGGAGTCCGGCGCGGCGGAGGCCGCGCGGCAGACGGGCGTTCAGCTCGACCGGATCGCCGAGGGGGACGCGTCGCATCTCGCCGAGGCGCGCGTACGGGCCCGACTGCCGCAGGCCCGGGGGAAGTTCGGGATGTGCGGTCGGCTCGACACCTACGCGGTATGAGCCGAGCCGGTGAATCCCGGGGGAACGGTGCGCCGGCCGGACCGGCGCACCGCCCCGCGTCGAATCAGTCGGCGTAGACCTCCAGTTCGGAGAGCTGCGCGGCGGGCCAGCCGGTGTTGCCGGTGACGGTCACCCGTACGTAACGGGTCGCCGTCCCCGGCAGGGTGACGGTGGCGGTGTTGGCGCTCGACGGGTTGAAGGTGACACCCGCCGACGCCTTGAGCTGGGTGTAGGTCGAGTTGTTGGTGCTGCCCGAGACACTGAGGGTCTGGGTACGGGTCTGCCACGCCGCGGCGGGCGGAAGCTTCAGTACCAGCCGGTCGACGTTCTTCGCCGCGCCGAGATCCACGGTGATGGACTGCGGGAAGGCGTTGTTGGTGCTCTCCCAGTAGGTGTTGGCGTTACCGTCCACGGCGTTGCCGGGGCCGTACGTCTGCGCTTGGCCGGTCGCGGTGACCGGACGGCCCTCGGCGAGGTTGCCCTCGTCACCCGGCGGGTCGGTCGGCGGGTCGGTCGGGCCCCCGGGGTCGGTCGGACCGCCGGGTACACCGCCGTTGGTCCACTGGGGCGCGGGCCATACGCCGGTGCAGGCGGGCGGGTTGGAGTACCAGCCGGAGTTGCCGCTGCCGACCTGGGTGATCTGGAACCCGGCGCCCACACAGTTGTGGATCTTGTTGGACTGGGCGATGTTGGTGGCCTTGACGTTGTCGAACGTGGCCTTGCCCGGCGCCTGGATCTGGAGCGCGTAGGTACCCGCGCCGTCGATCTTGATGTTCTTGAACTTCAGCCCGTTGGTCGCGCCCTCGATCAGATGGATCGCCGCGTAGGAGCTGTCGAGGATCTCGGTGTCGGTGATGTTGATCGTGGCGTTGTTGATGGGCTCGTTGAGCCCGCTGAACCACACCGCGCCGACGCCGAACTGCCAGTTGTAGTCGTTGTTCCCGGCCCGGATCAGTGTGTTGCGCGCGGCGGTGTGGGTGCCCGAGACCGCCGTGCCCTGACCGGAGTTGACGCCCGGATAGCGGTTGGCGATGTGCAGGCCGCCGCCGTTGGTGATGGTGTCCGACATGACGTTGTCGGAGATGGTGATGTCCTTGCCGCCGTAGGTGACGATGTTGTTCGCCAGGATCGGCAGGATCACCGTGTTGAACGTGAACTTGTTGTTGACGTTCGGGATGTTCTCCGCCCACATGGCCAGACCGTCGTCACCGGTGTTGCGGACGAAGGTGTTGGTGACGGTGGAGTTCGTGACGCCGTAGTGGAAGTTCACTCCGTCGGCCGTCTGGTCGAGGATGCGGCTGTTCTTGATGGTGAGGTTGTTCATCGGACCGTCCACCCAGACGCCGCACTTGGTGTGCTGCATCCAGATGTTGTCGATGACGGAGTTGGACAGCGCGCCACCGATGGCGTTGACCTGGTCGTTGTCCACGCGTTCACGGATGTCGCCCATGATGGCGAAGTCCTTGAGGGTGACGTCGCTGCTGCCGCCCTGGTTGGCGTACTTGCCGTAGACCCCGACCGCCTTGCTGCGGTCGGTGGGATGGCGGCTCTTCAGGACGCTGTACCAGGGTCCGGCCCCGGCGAGCGTCACCTTGTCGACCACGATGTGGTCCTGGATCTCGAAGTTGCCCTGCGGGATGTACACGGCTCTGTTCTGCGCCTGCCCGGCGGCCACCGCCGCCTGGAACTTGGCGGTCGAGTCGGCGGCGCCGGACGGGTCGGCGCCGAAGTCGGCCACGACGTCGAGCGCGCCCGCCGGCTTGGGCTTCGGGGCGTCGACCTGTTCGAAGTCGGCGAGGTCGATGGTGAACGTGGGGGACTGCGCGGTCGACGACACCTGGAGACGGACCTTGGTGCCGGTCGCCAGGGTCGAGCCGAACATGGTGCGCGTCTCGTCGTAGAAGTGGTGGGGGTTGGTGTCGCCGGGGTTGTTGTTGAAGGGGTAACCGCCGTAGTACCAACCGTACTTGGAGGTCACGGGCACGTTCTTGAGCTGGTTGCCGTTGACCCGCACGTCGATCCCGGCGTCCCGGCCGGTCCCCGCGGAGTTGTCGGGCAGCGAGTAGCGGAAGGTCATGGCGTTGGCCGGCTTGGTGAGGGTGAACTCCACGTACTCACCGACCGCGTCGAGCGTCACGGCCTGCCGTCCGGAGGCCTCCGAGGGAAGCGATCCGTACAGCCGGTTGGGGCCGATCAGGGTGCCGTTGGTGGCGGCGTACTCGGCCTCGTGCTCCACGAAGGGCACGGTGGCGCCACGGCCGGGGATGCCGACGGGTGAGGGGGCGGGGACTCCGGCGGCCACGGCCGCCGGGGCGGCGGACAGGACGACGACGGCGGCCGTCCCGGCCACCGCCGTCGCGAGAGCCAGGGAGGCGGAGAGCGAGGCGGACACGCCGCGGCGGAACAGGCGGCGTCTTGGGGGAGGTGTCACAGACATACGTCCTTGCGGCTCGTGGGGACTCTGCGGACGCGAAAAGGCTAGAAGCGGTTCCGCAGGAAGTCTATGAATCTGTGCAAGAAATGGATGCTAAGCCAGAATTCCTATGCGTCCTGCGCTGCCGTATTCCCTTCATATGTACGCAAGTTGGCCTCGGCGTTGATCTCGGGCACCCCCGACTCCGATCATCGCGCTGATGCTCCCTCAGATCCCCGGCCACTCCCCGGCCGCAAAACTCTCCCTGATCACAGCAAGAAGCAGTGCCGCGTGAGACATCCACAGCAGCCCCTTGCGCACCTCTTGTGAGCCCTCCGGGATCGGCCCTACGATTCTTGACACGGGACATGAAACGATTCAATCAAAGGGGCGGGTATGGGCATGGGCTGGACACGCAGAGGTCTCCTGGGCACCTCGGTGGGCGCGGGCGCCGGGATCGTCTCGCTCGCCGCGGGCCCGATGGCCTCGGCCGCCACACCCGGACAGGGCGACAAGTCCCGGCACGGCCGAGACGGCGCGCTGCGCGTCGTCGCCGCGAAGGTCGAGTACGCGCAACACGTCCTCGGCACCGACAACCCCACCCCCCTCCTCTCCTGGGAGCTGACCGCCGACGGCCATGGCGCCGTGCAGCGCGCGTACCAGATCAGGGCCGCCACCGACCCGCGCGACCTCGCCAAGGGGCGCGAACTCCGTTGGGACACCGGCAAGGTGACCTCCCACCGCAGCGTCGCCGTCCCCTACGCCGGGCCCGCCCTGCCGCCCCGTACCCGCTGCCACTGGCAGGTCCGCGTCTGGGACGGTGACGGCGACGTCTCGCCCTGGAGCACGGCCGGCTGGTGGGAGACCGCGCTCGGCGACGAGAAGTGGGGCGCCGAGTGGATCGGCGCCGACGCCGCCGCCACCCCCCTCGGCCTCGAAGGCGCCTCCTGGATCTGGTCCAAGGGCGCGACCACCGGCAACGCCCCCGCCGGACCGCGGTGGTTCCGCGCCGCCCTCGACCTCCCCGCCGGCGCCGGCATCGAGAGCGCCGTCTTCGTCGCCACCGCGGACGACGACTTCACCCTTCACCTCGACGGCGCCCAAGTGGCCCACGCGCCCCAGCAGCAGGACGGCTGGCGCACCGGCAGGACCGCCGATGTCACCGAAGCCGTCAAGGCGGCCGGGCAGCGCGTCGTCCTCGCCGCCGTCGCCACCAACCGCGGTGGCGCCTCCGTCAACCCGGGCGGATTCATCGCCCGCCTCGTCGTGAGGACCGGCGACGGCCGGACCCGTGAACTCGTCACCGCCGGCGACTGGCTGACCTCCGAGACCGAACAACAGGACTGGCAGCAGCCGGACTTCGACGACAGCGGCTGGACCGCCGCCACCGTCCTCGCCCCCTACGGCGAAGGCCCCTGGGGTGACGACGTGTCCGTTTCCCTGCCCGAGGCGCCCGCACCGCTGCTGCGCCGCGAGTTCACCGTACGCAAGCCCGTCACCCGCGCCCGCCTCTACATCAGCGGACTCGCCTACTACGTCGCCGAGTTGAACGGCAAGCCCATCGGCGAGCAGGTGCTCGACCCGGCCTTCACCGACTACGACGAGACCGTCATGTACGCCGTGCACGACGTGACGTCCCTGCTGCGCCGCGGCGACAACGCCATCGGCGTCACCCTCGGCCGCGGTTTCTACGGTATGACCACCCCCAACGTGTGGAACTGGCACCAACCGCCCTGGCACGGCGAGCCCCGCCTGCTGTGCCGGCTGGAGGCCGAGCACCCGGACGGCGCCCGCACCACCGTCGTCTCCGACACCGACTGGCGCATGACCCAGGGCCCCACCCTCACCAACTCCCTCTACGCCGGGGAGACATACGACGCGCGCCTGGCCCCGAAGGACTGGACCCGGCCGGGCTTCGACGACCGCGCCTGGCGCGCCCCGGGGACCCAGCAGGCACCGAAGGGCGCCCTGCGCGCCCAGCCGCACGACCCCATCGAGATCATCGACACCATCACGCCCACCGAGATCAGCGAACTGCGTCCCGGTGTGTACGTGGTCGACATGGGCCGGACCACTGCGGGCTGGACCCGACTGACCGTCAAGGCGCCCGCCGGCACGACCGTTTCGCTCATCCACGGCGAGAAGCTGAAGGACGACGGCAGCGTCCACGCCGAGACGGGACACGTGCCGGGCCGCTTCCAGCGCGACGAGTACATCTGCGCGGGCGGCGGGAAGCCCGAGGTGTGGGAGCCGTCGTTCTCCTACAAGGGCTTCCGCTACGTACAGATCGAGGGCCTGCCCGCCCGCCCCCAGCCGTCCGACGTGCTCGGCCGGACCGTCCACACCAAGGTCGACGAGGTCAGCGCCTTCTCCTGCTCCGAGCCCTTCTACGAGACGCTCGACAAGGCGATGCGCCGCACCCTCCTGAACAACCTGCACGGCATCCCGACCGACACTCCCATGTACGAGAAGAACGGCTGGACCGGCGACGCCCAACTCGGGGCGCCCACCCTCGCGTACGGCTTCGGCGTCCACCGCTTCCTCGGCAAGTGGCTCGACGACCTGAAGGACAGTCAGAACGCCGACGGCCAACTGCCGGTGATCGTCCCGAGCGGCGGCTGGGGTTACGGCGACCTCGGCCCGTCACCCGAGTGGACCACCGTCTACCCGTTCCTGGTGCGCGAGATGTACCGGGTGTACGGCGACGACCGGATCGCCCGGCAGCACTGGCCCGTCCTGACCCGCTATCTGGACTGGGAACTGGACCGCCTCGTGGACGGTCTCGCCATCACCGCCCTCGGCGACTACCTGCCGCCCGGCTACGGCGGCAACCCGCCCGAGGACACCCGCCTGACGGCCACCGCCTATCTGCACCGCGCCCTGGTGAACACCGCCGAGATGGGCGAACTGCTGGGCCACGACGACGTGGCCGGGCGCTACCGCACGGCGGCCACCGGACTCAAGGACGCCCTGAACGCGGAATTCCTCAACGACGCAGGGCACTACAGCACCGCGAAGGACCCGGACTACCGGCAGACCTCCAACGCGATCCCGCTCGCCTTCGGCCTCGTTCCCGCCGGCGCCCGCGCCTCCGTCGTGGACAGCCTCGTCGCCGACATCACCGAACGCGGCGACCACCTCAACACCGGCGCGCTCGGCACCAGCGTGCTGCTGCGCGTCCTGTCCGCGCACGGACACCCGGACATCGCCCACGCCATCGCCACCCAGCGCGACTACCCGAGTTGGGGCTACTGGTTCGACAACGGCGCCGACACCATGTGGGAGATGTGGCACCTCGACTCCCGCTCCCGCGACCACTACTTCCAGGGCACCGTCACACAGTGGCTCTACGAGAACGTCGCCGGCCTGCGCCCCGGTGACGACGGCTACCGCACCTTCACCGTCCGGCCCGACGCCCGCACCGGGGTCAGCTGGGCGCGCACCTCGATCCGTACGGTGCGCGGACCGGCCTCCGTCGCCTGGTCCAAGGTCGGCCGTGATCTGCGGCTGACCGTGAAGGTCCCGGTCGGGGCGAGCGCCGAGATCCATGTGCCGGCCGACCGGAAGGACAAGGTGACCGCACCGAAGGACGCGACGTTCGTCCGAACGGAGCCGGGCTTCCAGGTCTACCGCGCCGGGCACGGGGCGTGGGACTTCGTGGGCCGCGGCTGACCCGCGGAGCCGGTCGTCCTCGATCGCCGGGTCAGCAAGCCGGCCCGGCGATCGAGGGTGGAACACTCGGTAGGCCCGAGGACCGAGGGCGGAACACGCGGCCCGACCGGCGATCGAGGGCAAGCGCGCCGGAGGGCCCTGGGCCGCACGGTCCGGGACCCTCCAGGCGTGGTGACGGAGCGTCAGCTCCGGTGCCCGCCACCGGCGCGCGGCATCGAGGACTCCCGCACCACCAACTCCGGCTGGAGCACGATGCGTTGATGCCGGTGATCGGCCGCCGACTCGCCGGTCTCCTCGATCAGCAGCTCGGCCGCGAGCCGCCCCATCTGCGAGGCAGGCTGGCGCACCGACGTGAGCGGCACGGCGGCGGCCGACGCGAACTCGATGTCGTCGTAACCCACGAGCGCCATATCGTCCGGCACGGCCACCCCCGCCCCGTACATCGACTGAAGCACCCCCAGAGCCAGCAGGTCGTTCGCGCAGAACACCGCGCTCGGCCTGCTGTGCAGTCCCAGCAGCCGCGCACCGGAGTCACGCCCCGCCGACACGTCCAGCCGCTCCGCCTCCACCACCCGCAGCCGGTCGGCCGGCAGCCCGGCCTCCTCCAGCGCCAGCAGCGCACCCGCCCGCCGGTCACGGCACTGCGACAGATGCAGGGGCCCGGACACGTACGCGATGTCGGTGTGCCCCTGGGCGAGGAGGTGACGCATCGCCAGCGCCCCGCCGGTGACATCGTCCACGGACACCGAACAGCCCTCGGTGCTCGGCACCACCCGGTCCACGAAGACGTACGGGATGTCCT
This sequence comes from Streptomyces panacea, assembly GCF_040560175.1. Taxonomy (NCBI): domain Bacteria; kingdom Bacillati; phylum Actinomycetota; class Actinomycetes; order Kitasatosporales; family Streptomycetaceae; genus Streptomyces; species Streptomyces panacea. The sequence goes on along the minus strand of NZ_JARJHW010000118.1, from coordinate 8,779 downwards.
GCCGCCGGAAACTCTCCAGATTCCGGCCCGTCTCGTCCGTCGGGGTGATCAGCACACCGCGCACCCGCTGCTCGCTGAACAGCCCCAGGTACTCGGCCTCCTCACTGCTGCTCTGCGCGCTGTTGCAGAGCATCACACCGAGCCCGGACTGCCGGGCCACCCGCTCGGCACCGGTGGCGACGTCCACGAAGAACGGGTTCGCCATGTCGAGCACCAGCAGCGCGATGATACGACTGCGGCCCGCCCGCAGATGGCGGGCCGACTCACTCCGTACGTAGCCCAGACGCTCGATGGTGGACAGCACCCTCGACCGCGTCTCCTCGGCCACGGAGTCGGGCCGGTTGATCACGTTCGACACCGTGCCGACGGAGACGCCCGCCACCCGGGCGACGTCCTTGATACCCACCGATTGCGCCATCAGTCAGTGACCTCCACCAGCTCCAGACCGCTCAGACCGCCCAGCGCGCGCAGCTCCGGAACGATGTCGCCGGTGGCGAGCGCCCAGTGGTGCCCCACTCCGCTCGCACTCCACGCGTCGGTCCACTCGCCCGGGTCGCGGCCGAAGTCGACACGCGATGTGGTGTTGCCGATTTCCAGCAGCGGGCCTTCGACCACTTTACCCACCGCGGCGACCAGCCTGTAGCGACCGTCCCTGGACTGGCCGAGTCCCACGAGCGTCACCGGCCCCGGCCGGACGTCGCACTCGACGGACACACCCCAGCCGCGCTTGCCGTGGTAGACACCGAGACCGCGCAGCACCGGCCGGCGCGCGCAGACCGTCAGGTTGGCGGGCCCGTCGTGGCCCATCTCCACCACACCGTCACGGAAATTCAGCGCCTGCAACTCGGTGAAGGTGCCGCCCGCGCCCAGCCGGTCCGTGATCAGCATGGCCAGTGACGTGCGCAGCTCGTACTCCCCGCAGGCGGGCACGCCACGCGCCGTCAGCAGCGAGGAGCCGAGGATCATGCCCGCGCCGAGCCGTTCGTGGATCTCACCCTCCAGGCCCCGGTGGTAGTACGCCAGCGAGTCGAGACCGAAGTCGTCCACCAGCCGGTCGAGCCCGACCGACACCCTCGCGGCCCACACCAGGTCCTCCTCGACCACGGAGTCCGCGATCTCGAACGCCGCGCGTGTCTCGGCCAGCTTCGCCGTCACCGCCGCGTCGTCGGCCTTCATGGCCCGTACACGCAGATCGTCGAACTCCAGGACCTCCACATGGCCGCCGAGGTTGGCCGGCACCATCGTCAGGTCCGTCGATACGTCGTACATGCCGGGATACAGGTGCCCCATCAGGCCGTGCCGGCCCGTGCGCAGCACACCGCGTACGCCGGCCGCCCTGATCCAGCGGCCGATCCGCTCCCACGCCCGCTCGTCCTCCAGATACCCGGAGACGGAACGGAACGGCACCCCGACGCGCTCGAAGGCGTTCGCCATCTCCGGCAGGGGACAGGCGCCGCAGTACGCCAGCCACTCACCGGTGCCGAACGTCGCGTGGTCCATCGCCTCGGTCGGCTGGAGATTGATGAGCAGCACCGGCGCGCCGCTGCGCTGGGCGACGGGCACGAGCATGGTCGCCGTCATGTAGGTGGTGAGGAAGCCGACGATCAGATCGCAGTCGGCGGCGCGCAGCTTCTCGGCGGCGGCCGCCCCCTCCTCGGCGTCGGAGATGAAGCCGACGTCCACGACCTCGGCGTCGAACCGCGTCAGACGGTCCGTCACACGCCGTGCGGAGTGCTTGAGTTGGGGGAGCAGGTTGGGGAACTGGGGCCAGTACGCGCCGAGCCCGCCGGAGACGAGGCCGATCCGGGTACGGCGAGGGGTGGTCGGTGCGTTCATGGCGTCGCTCTCACTCTCCTGACGTGCTGACGTGCGTCGTGTGTCGTGCGGTGATCGGTCATCGGCCGGGTCGCCTCAGTCGAGATGGAAGACCTCGGTCAGCTGCACCATCGCGTCGTCCGGCCCGGCACCGTCCAACGCCTCGAAGTACGGCGCCATCTCCGCCTGCCAGCGGGCGTTGACGTCCGTAGCGGCCATCGTCGCCCGCGCGGCGGCGAAGTCGTCGGTCACCAGATACCCGACCAGCAGCCCGTCGTCGCGCAGGAAGAGCGAGTAGTCGCGCCAGCCCGCGGCGCCGAGCGCCGCGAGCATCTCCGGCCAGACGGCCGTATGACGCTCGCGGTACTCGGCCAGCCGCTCCTGCCTGACCTTCAGCAGAAAACACACACGAGGCATGGCGGGATCAGAAGTCGAAGTCGCCGATGTTCTTCGCGTCGAAGACCGTCGGCGGGCCGAGGATGATCTCCCCGTCCTTGCCGATCGTGTACTCACCCAGGTCGCCGGCCTTGAACTTCTCGCCCTCGGCGCCGGTGATCTGGCCGGACGCCAGCGCCGCCGCCGCGTACGTACCGAGGTAGCCGAGCTTCTTCGGGTCCCACAGCGAGAACTGGTCGAGCGTGCCGTTCTCGATGTACTTGCGCATCTGGTTGGGCGTGCCGAGGCCGTTCAGGACGACCTTCCCCTTGTAGGAGGAGTCGCCGATGTAGCGGGCCGCCGCCGCGATGCCGACGGTCGTGGGCGAGATGATCCCCTTGAGGTTCGGATACGCCTTGAGGAGCCCCTGCGTCTCCTGGAAGGACTTCTGGTCCTGGTCGTCCCCGTACGCGACCTTGACCAGCTTCATGTCCTTGTACTCGGGCTTCGTCAGCTCGTCCTTCATGAACTCGATCCAGGTGTTCTGGTTCGTCGCGTTCTGCGTCGCCGACAGGATCGCGATCTCGCCCTTGTTGCCGAGCTGCTCGGCGATGTTGCGGACCTGGCTGCGGCCGATCTCCTCGGAGCTGGCCTGGTTGATGAAGAGCTGGCGGCAGTCCTTGGCGGTGTCGGAGTCGTACGCGACCACCTTGATGTCCTGCTTCATCGCCTGCTTGAGCGGGCCGCACACCGCGTTGGGGTCGTTCGCCGCGATGAGGATCGCGTCCTGCCGCTGCTGGATGAGGGTGTTGATGTACGACACCTGGGAGGACGCCTTCGCGTTGGAGGGCCCGACCTCCTTGCCGGTGGCGCCGATCTCGCCGGCCGCCGCGATGCCGGCGTCGTCGACGATCTTCTCGTACGGGTTGTTGATCTGCTTGGGCAGGAAGGCGATCTTCAGGCCCTTCTTGAGCGGGGCGTCCGGATTCGCCTTGGCGTCGCCCGACTTGGCGGGGGCGTCGTCCTTGACGGAGTCCTTCGTGGTGCCCGAGCAGCCGGACACGGCGAGTGTCAGGGCGCAGAGCGCGGCGGATGCGGTGACGACGCCGCGGCGTCGGGTGCGGGCCTGCGACAGCATGGTGGGTGCCTTTCGGGAGGTTCGGAACGGAGAAGTCGGGGCGCGGGAGCCGGAGCGCGCGCGGATGTCGGAGCGCGTACCTCAGGGCGCCGCGGAGACCGGGACGGATTCCTCGGCCGCCGTACGCCGATGTCGGCGCTCGGAGACCACGGCGATGATCCGGGGAGTCAGCACGGAGGCGACGAGCAGCAGGCCGGTGACGATCACCTGGATCTCGTTGGAGATGTCGTTGAGGGTCAGCAGATTCGTGAGGAGCCCGATCAGCAGCACACCGGCGACGGCGCCGCCGAGTGTGCCCTTCCCGCCGTCGAAGTCGACGCCGCCGAGCAGCACCGAGGCGATGACGACCAGTTCGAGACCGAGCCCGTTGTCGGCGCGCGCGCTGCCGTAGCGCAGCGTGTAGACGATCCCGGCGAACGAGGCGACGAGACCGGACACCACGAACAGCACCAGCTTGAGCCGCTTGACCCGGATGCCCGCGAACCACGCGGCGTCCTCCTGGGCGCCGATCGCGAACAGCGAACGGCCGAAGCCCGTGCAGTGCAGGGCTGTCGCGGTGATGACGGCGAGCACCGCGAACAGCGCGACCGGATACGGGATGAAGGTGCCGGGCACCGTCTCCGTGTACGCCGCGTACCGGGAGTACGTCTCGGGGAAGTCGGCCACCGCCTCGTCGCCGAGGATGACCGACGCCAGCCCCCGGTAGAGCGTGAGCGTGCCGATGGTGACGGCCAGCGAGGGCAGCCCGACCCGGGTGACGAGCCAGCCGTTCAGCAGCCCGCCGACCGCACCCGCCAACAGGCAGATGGGCACGATCAGTTCGAAGGCGAAGCCCGCCTGCCAGAGCGAGCCGGCGAGCGCGCTGGACAGCCCCAGCATCGAGGCGACGGAGAGATCGACCTGCCCGGCGACCACCAGCAGCGTCATCGGCAGCGCGATGAGCGCGATCTCGGAGACGTCGGCGAGGGCGGCCGAGAGGTTGTCGGTGTTGGCGAACCCGTCCGTGGTGCCGGTGCCCGCCAGGAAGACCGCGATCAGCAGGATGCCGACGGCCGTGTCCCAGCGCAGATATTTCGTCAGTGCGGTCATCGCGGTCATCGTCGGCTCCTCTTCCTGAGCGCGCTGGTCGTACGCACCTGCAAGATGCGGTCGGTGGTGATGGCCGCGAGCAACAGCACGCCGGTGATGGCCTGTTGCCAGAAGGAGTCGACCTTGAGGACGACCAGTGCGCTGCCGATGGTGGTGAGCAGCAGCGCGCCGAGCGCCGCGCCCCAGACGCTGCCCGTGCCGCCGGTGATGGCGACGCCGCCGACGACGACGGCGCTGACGACGGTCAGCTCCCAGCCGTTGGCCGCGTCCGCGACGACGGTGCCGAAGCGGGCGAGCCACAGCGCGCCGGCGAAGCCCGCGATCGCGCCGGAGAACGCGTAGGCGGCCAGGATCCGGCGCCGTACGGGAATCCCCGCCAGCCGCGCGGCGTCCGGGCTCGACCCGATCGCGTACAGCTCACGTCCGCTGCGGTAGGTGCGCAGGAAGTAGCCGGTGGCGGCGAGTACGGCGGCGGAGATCAGCGGCAGATACGGAATCCCGAGGACGCTGCCGGAGCCGAGCGAGAGCACACCGTCGGGGACGTTCACGGCGTTGATCTGCTCGCCGTGCGCCCAGGCGTGGTCGATGCCCTGGATGATGTAGAGCATGCCGAGCGTCACCACGAGCGCGGGCACCCGGCCGAAACTGACGAGTGCGCCGCTGACCAGGCCGCAGACGGTGCCGAGCGCGATACCGAGCAGGACGACGGTGAGCGCGCTGTGGTCGGTGCCGGAGGCGAAGTGGCCGCAGGCGAAAGCCGTGAGGCCCACGACCGAGCCGACCGACAGGTCGATGTTGCGCGTCATCACGACGACGGACTGACCGACGGCGAGCAGCACCAGGATCGAGGAGTTGAGGAGCAGGTCCTTGACGCCCTGGTCGTCCAGGAAGCCGGGGTTGGCGAGCCAGGTGCCGAGGATCAGCAGGGCGAGCGCGCCGCCGATCGCGATCTCCCGGGCGCGGAAGACGGCGTCGACCAGCGACCGGGCCGACCGGCCTTCCTCGGCCGGGACCCGCGGGGTGTCCGGGGTGGGCTTGTCGAGCGTGGTGGTCATGGCGTCGGCTCCTTTGCCGCCGTACGTCCGGTGCCGGTGGATGCGTCGCCGGTGGGTGCGTCGCCGGAAGGGGGTGGCGCGCCGGGCGTACGACCGGTGGCCGCGGCCATCACGGTCTCCTCCGTCGCCCGCTCACGCGGTATCTCGGCGGTGAGCCGTCCCTCGTGCATCACGAGGATCCGGTCGGCCATGCGCAGCACCTCGGGGAGATCGGACGACACCATCAGGACGGCGAGTCCGTCCGCGGCCAGTGACGAGAGCAGCCGGTGGACCTCGGCCTTCGTACCGACGTCGATGCCGCGCGTGGGCTCGTCGACGATCAGTACGGCCGGGTCGGTGGCCAGCCACTTCGCGAGGACGACCTTCTGCTGATTGCCGCCGGACAGGACGGACACCGGATCGGCGAGCTTGTTGTACTTCAGCTGGAGCTTCACCGCCCAGTCGGCGGCGCGCCCGTGTTCGAGCACCCGGCTGACCAGTCCGCGGCGGCGCACGCTCCGCAGTCCCGTCAGGCCGATGTTCCGCTCGATGGACATCTCCATCACCAGCCCGCGCAGCCGCCGGTCCTCGGGGACGAGCGCGAGCCCGGCGTCCATCGCGGCCGTCGGTGAACCGGCGGGCAGTACACGGCCGTCGACCCTCACCTCGCCCGCGTCGGCCCGGTCCACCCCGAAGACGGCCTGCGCGACCTCGCTGCGCCCCGCGCCCACCAGCCCGGCCAGGGCGACGATCTCACCCCGCCGCACCTCGAACGAGATGTCCCTGAAGACACCTTCCCGGGTCAGCCGGCTCACGGACAGCACCGTCGAGCCGGGCTCCGCCGCCGCCTTGGGGTACAGATCGTCCAGATCGCGGCCGACCATACGGCGCACGAGGTCGTCCTCGGTGAGCCCGGCGAGCGATTCGGAGGCGATGCGCCGGCCGTCGCGCAGGGTGGTGACGTGCGAGCAGAGGCCGAAGATCTCCTCCAGCCGGTGCGAGATGAACAGCACCGCCGCGCCCTCCGCCCGCAGCGTGCGTACGACGGAGAACAGCCGGGCGGTCTCGCCGCCGGTGAGTGCGGCGGTCGGCTCGTCCATGATCAGGACGCGCGCGTCGAAGGAGAGGGCCTTGGCGATCTCGACGATCTGCTGATCGGCGATGGACAGCCCGCGCGCGGGCCGCTGCGGATCGAGAGCGACCCCGAGCCTGCTCATCAGGTCGGCCGTCGCGCGGTGGACGGCCTTGCGGTCGATGCGCCCGGCCGAGCGCCGGGGCTGGCGGCCCATGAAGATGTTCTCGGCGATGGAGAGATCGGGGAAGAGCGTCGGCTCCTGATAGATGACGGCGATCCCGGCGTCCCTGGCGTCGGCGGGGCCGTGGAAGACGACGGGTTCGCCGGCGAGGAGGAGATCTCCCTCGTCGGGGCGGTGGACTCCGGCGAGAGTCTTGATCAGGGTGGACTTGCCCGCACCGTTCTCGCCGGCCAGGGCGTGGATCTCACCGGAACGCAGATCCAGGGAGACGTCGTGCAGGGCCCGTACGGCTCCGAAGGATTTGGAGACTCCCCTCAGCGCCAGGACAGGGGCCGGGCCCTTGTCGGGCTTTTCCATGGCGGGCTCCTCGGCGGGGCTGGTGTGGTCAGTGGTGTCAGTGACTCACTCATGAAAGGATTCAACTTTTCCGGAAGCTAGACGGGCCGAGCGCTTCGCGTCAATGGGCGTGCACCGGAAACCCTCGTCTTTTCGGCACGATGCGCCTGTCGGCCCGGTGTCGGCAAGTCAGGGCCTTGACACGCCGGTTGGCCCGGCTCATCATCGCCTTGATGAATCGATTCATGGTCTGCTGAATGGAGCGTTGAGAGATGACGAGCCGATCCGACATCTCCGCCGTGAAGGCGGCCCTCGCGGCTCAGGCCGTCGAGACGCCGTCCTGGGCGTACGGCAACAGCGGGACCCGGTTCAAGGTCTTCGCCCGGCCCGGTGTCCCCCGTACCCCCGAGGAGAAACTGGACGACGCGGCCCGCGTACACGCCCACACCGGCGTCGCGCCCACCGTCGCGCTGCACATCCCCTGGGACAAGGTCGACGACTACGGCGCACTGGCCGCCTACGCCGCGGAGCGTGGCGTACGGCTCGGCACCGTCAACGCCAACGTCTTCCAGGACGACGACTACAAGCTCGGCAGCGTCTGCCACCCGGACGCGGCGGTGCGCCGCAAGGCGCTCGGGCATCTCATGGAGTGCGTCGACATCATGGACGCGACGGGGTCACGCGACCTCAAGCTCTGGTTCTCCGACGGCACCAACTACCCCGGCCAGGACGACATCCGAGCCCGCCAGGACCGCCTCTCCGAGGCGCTGGCGGCCGTGTACGAACGGCTCGGCGACGACCAGCGGATGCTGGTGGAGTACAAGCTGTTCGAGCCCGCCTTCTACGCCACCGACGTCCCCGACTGGGGCACCGCCTACGCCCACTGCCTGCGCCTCGGCGAGAAGGCCCAGGTCGTGGTCGACACCGGCCACCACGCGCCCGGCACGAACATCGAGTTCATCGTCGCGATCCTGCTGCGTGAGGGGAAGCTCGGCGGATTCGACTTCAACTCCCGCTTCTACGCGGACGACGACCTGATGGCCGGCGCCGCCGACCCGTTCCAGCTGTTCCGCATCATGTACGAGGTCATCCGGGGCGGCGGGTTCACGGCGGACATCGCCTTCATGCTCGACCAGTGCCACAACATCGAGGAGAAGGTCCCCGCGGTCATCCGCTCGGTGATGAACGTCCAGGAGGCGACTGCGAAGGCGCTGCTGGTCGACGCCGAAGCCCTGGCCGCCGCCCAACGGGACGGCGACGTCCTGGCGGCGAACGCGGCACTGATGGACGCCTACAACACGGACGTACGCCCCCTGGTGGCCGAGGTCCGCACCGAGCTGGGCGCGGACGCGGACCCGGTGGCGGCGTACCACGCGTCGGGCTACGGCAAGAAGATCGTGGCGGAGCGGGTGGGCGGGGAGCAGGCGGGGTGGGGCGCGTAGGCGCCCTGCTCTAGTCGCCCGTACCGAAGGCGGAGATGTCCGCGCCGGGCCCGTCGTTGCCGATCTCCCAATCGCCGCCGGTGCGGGCGTTCTTGGGCTTGAGGGTAAAGGCGACCTTGTGGGTGTGGGCGGTCCCGCGGCCCGCGTCGGCGTCGGCGGAGACCACCCAGGCTTTGACACCGCCCTTGACTCGGGTGTCGTGCCGCAGCTCGACGGCGAACTCCATCTGGATCTCGCCGACGTCGAAGCGGAGGTCCTGGCCGGCGCCGTGCGAGGCGGCGGCCAGGAGCTGGT